>NZ_JAIFJY010000009.1:0-242866 GCF_051835185.1 Klebsiella sp. K5-306 | reverse complement strand
CGGGTCTGACGGCGCTTAGTGCTGAATTCACTATCGGCGAAGGTGAGTTGATGGCTCATGATGTCCCTCTGGGATGCGCTCCGGATGAATATGATGATCTCATATCAGGAACTTGTTCGCACCTTCCTGAGAAAAACGTTTCGTTTGACGGATGAGGAAATTCAAACAGGTCTGGAAAAAGCACGCGAGCGCTATGTCCAGCCTTCCTGGTCTGCCGAAGACATTCCCGTGTTCATTCCTCATTTGCGGGGGTCTGGTTCGCCAAATAAAAATCGGCACACGCGCGGTCTGATTTTTGGTCTGACGGATTCACTTTCGCCAGCGACTCTGCTTGAGAGTGTCTTTATCGGTCTGACGATGGAGTTTTCTCTCTGTTATGAGTGCTTTAACATCCAGGCTGGCAGGAGTGTAAAAGTAATAGGCCCTGCGGTGAGAAACCCGTACTGGCTCCAGTTGAAGGCTGACATCCTTCAATGCCCCATTGAGGCCATTGCTTTTGATGAAGCCGTATCCGTTGGGGCATTATTGATAGCCTGCCCGGAGATTGACCCTCCCTCTGTTCCTGTGGCCGGGCGTTATATTCCGGACGTAATACGGTCGGAGAAGTTGCAAAAATATCAGCAGCAATGGCTAGCCTTTTACCGATTTAAATTAATGCAGGAAGGAGTATTTATTGGTGAGGAGGATAATAGCTCAGTAGTTCGATAATTTCTTTACACTTTCAATATAGATATCTGGAGTTAATATGCCTTTAGTTAATGGTAGGATCCTGCTCAATTGCATTCAGGAAAAGCAGGTGCTGGCTGGTGCATTTAATACAACAAACCTGGAGACGACAATTTCTATTCTTAATGCAATAGAACGCTCGGGGTTACCTAATTTTATTCAGATTGCGCCAACTAATGCGCAGCTTTCCGGTTACGATTACATTTACGAAATTGTTAAACGGTATGCTGACAAAATGGATGTCCCGGTGAGCCTGCATCTGGACCATGGTAAAACCCTGGCAGATGTTAAGCAGGCGGTAAGAGCCGGATTTACCTCAGTAATGATTGATGGCGCGGCTTTACCGTTTGAAGAAAATATTGCTTTTACAAGAGAAGCGGTTGATTTCTGTAAATCATTTGGCGTACCCGTTGAAGCGGAACTTGGCGCTATTTTGGGTAAAGAAGACGATCACGTTAGCGAGGCTGACTGCAAAACCGAACCCGAGAAAGTCCAGCGCTTCGTTGAAGAAACAGGGTGTGACATGTTGGCAGTGTCAATCGGCAATGTCCACGGACTGGAAGATATCCCACGCATCGATATCCCGCTACTGCAACGCATTGCTTCCGTTTGCCCGGTCCCCCTGGTTATCCACGGCGGCTCTGGTATTGATGAAGAGATTCTACGTAGCTTTGTTAATTATAAAGTGGCAAAGGTTAATATTGCGAGTGATTTGCGCAAAGCCTTTATTACTACAGTCGGAAAAGCCTGGGTGAACAATAATAACGAGGCTAATCTTGCTCGCGTAATGGCAAATGCAAAACAGGCGGTTGAAGATGATGTGTATTCTAAAATTCAGATGATGAATAAACTGCACCCTGCATTTCGCAAAGCGTGTTAAGGATCGGACATGATTAGACAAAAAGTACGCGTCATGAACAGTACCGGATTACATGCCCGACCCGCCGCAAGCCTGGCCCGGATCGTCAAAAAATACCAGTCTTCATTGATACTGGTTAATAATGACAAAGAAATCCCCATTAAAGGAATGATGAGCATTCTGGGTGCCGGTGTAAAAGGAAATACGATGATTGATCTCATTTGTGATGGACAGGATGAACTGGCCTTTATGGATGAATTAAAATCTGCCTTTGCTGCTGGTTTTGGTGAGTCCGAATAGTGTCATTCCCTTAAGAGGCGCGTGGAGTTGTGACGACTTGATGCGCCTCTTATGATCTTTTGAATCACAATCACTTAACTTATTGAATGCAGGCTTTTTTCATTAATGGAATCGGCCTTCTTACTCTCTTAATGTCTCTCCACAGCGTTTAGCTTTCAGAGCATAAACTTCGGCTTCTGGCACCAGGCCGCCCACCAGCATCCATGAGCTCCAGCGTTATGGTTGTGCGGGTAAAATGTATTCTTAATGTGCTGTACTATATGTTCGGGAAAAGGGCAAAGAGGATGCAATAAGATGCTGGCTTATATCACTATAGGTACAAATAACTTTCAGCGCGCCGTGGACTTTTATGACGCTATTTTTAAGGTTCTTGGCTACTCGCGATTGCCTGCCTGGACAGAAAGCTGGGCAATGTGGGGAGATGAAAATAATCCGGATGAGGTATTCAACTTCTGCATCTGTCCTCCTTTTGACCGCCATCCCGCAACGGCGGGAAACGGGACAATGTTCGCATTTCATGCAGATAATGCTGACATTGTCAGACGATTCCATGCAGCAGGTCTCCTTGCGGGAGGGGAGAGTGAAGGCGAGCCAGGTACACGTCCCGCATACGGACCCGATTTTTATGTTGCTTATCTGCGCGATCCTGACGGGCATAAGCTGGCATGCGTTTATCAGCGCTATTCTCCTGAAGCCGATAAGTTCGTAAATGAACCTTAGGGACTTCACTTAACCCATTTAACGGTTTGAGCATTGATAAAGCCTGGCGATGAAATGCGGCGTTTGCGGCGAACTCGCTCAATATCGTTTACGGCTGCTACCGTTCGCCCCGGCCCTTAGCCGCCCGGGCTAATTCACTCCCGCATTAAAGCTGCCGGGCTGATTATGGTGCCGTCCCTTAATGAGCTCAGGAGAGCGGAGCGGCAGGGCATTCTTCTGAATAAGCTGAGAACGGCGATAGCCCCAGACCCTGGTTTTATCGCCGTTTAGCGTCTAAGCCACCTTACTCCTTCTTCTCGCCAAGCGTC
Source organism: Klebsiella sp. K5-306 (assembly GCF_051835185.1). Taxonomy (NCBI): domain Bacteria; kingdom Pseudomonadati; phylum Pseudomonadota; class Gammaproteobacteria; order Enterobacterales; family Enterobacteriaceae; genus Klebsiella; species Klebsiella sp. K5-306. Next base: position 239,953 of record NZ_JAIFJY010000009.1, on the reverse strand, counting down.
GGCGTCTCGTCAAAGAAGTTCCACGGTTTCAGCAGCGCATGCGCCCACTCGGTCGGCATAATCGGCCACTCCTCAGCGCGGGCAACGTGGGTGGTACCGGTGGTGATCCACACGACATCATCGTGGTTGTCCAGGGATTCATCATCTTTCGCGTACTGGCCGAGGCCGGTGTCGTGAATTGAACGGTTAGGGTACTTACCTTCCGGGAAGCGTTCGGTCGGATGATAGCGGGTGACCCACAGCTGTTTATCCATAAAGCTCAGGCGATGGTAAATCCACTCATCAGGGGCAAATTTTGCCCCGGTAGCGACCGGATGCGTGCCGCCCGCGTAAGGGATAATCTGATACGACACCGGATTACCCATCCGGTTTTCCCTGGTGGTATTGCTTAGCAGACGGATGGTGCCCGGGTCAAATTTCTGCGCCGCTTTCTGCTCGCTATCAATCGTGTACTGATTGATCTGCATGGTGCTGCTGCGCGGGCCGCCGGCGGTATTCGGCTTCACTTCCGGGTCCATGGCCACCAGCGTGTTGTTCTCTCCGTCAACGTCAAGATCGAGGCGGAAGTTATAAATATGCTGGTGGGTGGTGCCGACAATATTATGGTCAATCAGCGTGCCGTAGCGGGTGTCCTCTTTGGCGCTCGGGTCATGCATGGTCTTCGCTTTCACGCCTTTAACCGCTTCGATGCCGGTGGCTCCGGCGTCAATGCCGATTGTGCCGTTTTCGTGGAATACCCAGTCAAAGATATAGTCGTAGTTGCCGACGGTACTGATCCAGCGCACCACCAGTTCGCGGCGCTCGGTACTGACGTTCGGCTTGCCCATCTCCTGATGTTTATACTCCGGCCCGGCGTAGCGTTCGAAAATAGCGATCGCGCGCGGAATGGTAGTGGGTGTGCCGGTATAGTCAGCGATGGTTTCATCCAGCAGGACCGCGTTGGACGGCGCGTCTTTACCGCGGACGATAGGTGAGGTCAGGGTGCCCATGCCGTAGTCGCCGGAATCGAGATAGGCCTTAAAGTACCAGCCCACGTCCGGGTCGCCGTAGGGCACGATCATTCCACCGAGCGATCCTTCGTACATCACCTGACGTTTCTTGCCGTTATCGTTATATGTCACGGTGGAGAGAATCGGCCCAACGCGGGAGTTCATGCGCAGGTGGAAATCCCAGTTTTGCCAGTGGATCATATCGCCGGTAATGGTGTAGTTTTTGCCTTCCGGCTCGATGATATCGAGGGGTTTAACCTTCGGTGCCACGCGGTCGCGCCCGTCATAGGGGCGGGCTGCCATCGGTACCGGGATCGTCGGACCTTCTTCAATTTTAATAATCTTCTTCTGTTCGAGGTCGACTACCGCGACCAGATTTTCAATCGGATGCGCCCAGTAGTTACCGTCGCCAACGTCAAGATAGCTCACCACTTTCAGCAGCCGCGCATCCTGTTTGAGGCCATCTTTGCCGTCGAAGTAGCCGACGGTTAGCGGGGTGGTAATCACCTTGCTCGGGTCGTCGATGCCGTGTTTTTTTAACACTTCGGCAAATTCGCTGCTGGCGTTGATGATGTTCTGCACGCTGGCGAAATCATCCAGCAGCACCATGCCGTGGGCGTCTTTAATCGGCGTCCATGAAAGCACCTTTTTATTCTGTAAATCCACCACTGCCTCAATAACGTGCTTGCCGTCGAGCATGATCACATCGGCAGCGCGCGGGGCGTTGACCGGCGTACCGTTGAGGGCAAAATCCCACACCGCTTTTTTATCCGGCTCGCGCAGGGAGATCTCGGTGAATCGGGTATTGGGTTTGAAATCCGCCGTGGCTTTAACGATAGCGACCGCTGCGCTGATTTCCGCCGCTGAGAGCGAGTTCAGCGGATGCGGGCGTTTTTCCACCTGGAAGGTCTGGTCAAGACCGGACTGAAAAACGTCGTTAATAAAGGTGTCAGAAACCCATGCTTTGCCGTCTTTCATCACTACCGGCACCTGCAGCTCCAGGGTTTTACCATTGACGATGGCCGTTTTCGCCCCCGGTTTTACCTTTACGTAAGCGCCGTCTTTAATCAGGGTAAACATCTGCGCGTAGTCATCCCACTGAACGTCCGCGCCAAAATCCTGCAGGGTTTTATCCATCGGGACCATATGGGCTTCGCCACCGTGGGCGAACGCCGGGCTTTGCCAGGCGCAAAACAGAGCGACAGCCAACGCCAGAGCCGTCTTGCGGGGGGAAAGAATCGCCATTGTGACCTCACCTTATTGTTGTGTTGTGCAGTGCCGCTGCGAATGTCGGCTTGTCTATCGTTAAGCTAACAGCGGTCAGCGCCGGGGCGTTTGCCTGCTTTTGCCAGGTTGTTTGTCAGTTTTGCCAGTTATAAAAAATGCCTCCGCAGAGGCATGAAGATGGCGATAAAGATGGGAGAATTTCTAATATTTACCCGGCAAAATCCCCCTGCTGGCGGGCCACCAGGGTCAGAATGGAGTAGAGGGCGACCGCCTGCTGGTGCTGATTAAAAATCTCTACCGCCCACTCAACGACGCCGGTCGCTTTCTCTTCAGCGTTGCGCTGACGTTTCACCGTTTTACGCTTGCAGGTCAGGCGTACCTGGATGGTATCGCCCGGCTTCACCGGCTCGATGAAGCGCAGATTCTCCATCCCGTAGTTGGCGATCACCGGGCCGACCCCGGCGTCAACAAACAGCCCGGCAGCGGCGGAAATCAGGAAGTAGCCGTGCACCACGCGTTCGCCGAAAATCGACTCCGCCGCGGCAATCTTATCCATATGGGCGTAAAAGTGATCGCCGCTCAGGCAGGCGAAGTTGACGATATCCGCCTCGGTCAGCGTGCGGCGCGGAGTCAACAGGCTGTCGCCCGGCTGGATCTCCTCGAAATATTTGCGGAACGGGTGAATGCGGTCTTCCACCACCTGCGCGCCGCGCACCCACTGCTGGCCGATGGCGGCGAGCATCGTCGGGCTACCCTGAATCGCGGTGCGCTGCATATAGTGCTTCACCGCCCGCAGGCCGCCCAGCTCTTCACCGCCGCCGGCGCGCCCCGGACCGCCGTGTACCAGCTGCGGCAGCGGGGAGCCGTGGCCGGTGGACTCTGCGGAAGACTCTTCGTTCAGTATCTGAATACGCCCGTGGGCGCGGGCGGCGCCGAGAATAAACGCGCGCGCCAGTTTTCCGTTGGCGGTGACCAGCGTGCCTGCCAGGCTACCTTCACCGGCCCGCGCCAGGGCCATCGCATGCTCGACGCTCTGATAGGGCATCAGAGTAGCCACGGGGCCGAACGCTTCAATGGCGTGTACCGCCGGGGTCTCATCCGGCTGCGGGCAGAACAGCAGCGTCGGCGGGAAGAATGCGCCCGCGGCGTTGAGATCCGCGCGACCACCCAGCAACACTTCACATCCGGCTTCGATCAGACGGTTTACATTATCCTGTACGTCCTGACGCTGTTCGTGGTTCACCAACGCGCCCATCTTCACGCCTTCCTGCGCCGGGTCACCGAACGCCACTTTTTGCAGGCGCGCAACCAGCGCGTCGCTCACCGCTTTCACCTGTGCCTGCGGCACGATAATACGGCGGATGGCGGTGCACTTTTGCCCGGCCTTCGCCGTCATTTCTCGTACCACTTCGCGAATGAACAGCGCGAACTCCGGCTGCTCCGGCGTGACGTCGTCACCGAGTACGCAACAGTTTAGCGAATCCGCTTCCATGGTGAAGGGAATGGACTTCGCGACCAGGTTGGGATGCACCCGCAGCTGCTGTCCGGTATGCGCCGAGCCGGTAAAGGTGACAACATCCTGGCTATCGAGATGGTCGAGCAGATCGCCCGCGCCGCCGCAGATCAGGCTGATTGCGCCCACCGGCACCAGTCCGCTATCGACAATCATTTTAACCATCGCCTGAGTTAGCTGCGCGGTAGCGGTAGCCGGTTTGATGATGGCGGGCATCCCGGCAAGCCAGGTGGGCGCCAGCTTTTCCAGCATGCCCCAGCAGGGAAAGTTAAAAGCGTTGATATGCACTGCCACGCCGGACTTCGAGGTCAGCACGTGGCGGGCGGCGAAGCCTCCCTGTTTTGATAGCGGAATCAGCTCATCTTCCGGCCACAGGGTATCGTCCGGCAGCTCGCGGCTGCCAAGACTGGCGTAGGTGAAAAGGGTGCCAATGCCCCCTTCGATATCCACCCAGCTGTCGGCACGGGTAGCGCCGGTTTCGGCAGAGATTGTATACAACGCCGCCTTCTGCTCCAGCAAATATCTGGCGACCGCCTTCAGCATTGCGCTGCGCTCAATAAAGGTCATCGCCTCCAGCGCTTTGCCGCCGCGCTCAATCGCGAAGCGTCGCGCCTGCGCCATATCCAGACCCTCGCTGGTGACTTCCCATAGCGCTTCGCCGCTGATGGCGTGATGGATAGTGCGCGCGTGGCCCCGGCCGGTATGCCACGTGCCGGACAAGTAGCTGGCTAACTGCTGCATGTTTCATCTCCAGATGTGTTACGTGAAATATCTATAAATAGTTCTTTGGTGAATCATAAAAAGCAAGCCTGTATTTAATAATTTATTAACATTGTGATCGGTGGCGATCTGCGTTTAGCACTTAATCTATTGTTAGTTATGTGGTTTACAAAAGCTTTTGCGGTAGCTATCACAAAAAGAACAAACAAAATTTGTGGTTTTATTTAACCTGAATGTAACTTTTATAAAACAAAGTGATTCGAAAATTATTTATAGTCGAATTTATTGGAATCATAAAAGGTGATGACGTGACAGAAGAACAACGCTTTGACCAGCGCATCGCGCAGGAGACGGCCATCGAACCGCAGGACTGGATGCCGGAAGCCTACCGCAAAACGCTGATCCGCCAGATTGGTCAGCACGCGCATTCGGAAATCGTCGGCATGCTGCCGGAGGGCAACTGGATAACTCGCGCGCCAACCCTGCGCCGCAAAGCGATTCTGCTGGCGAAAGTGCAGGATGAAGCCGGGCACGGTCTGTATCTCTACAGCGCCGCGGAAACCCTCGGCTGCGCCCGCGAAGATCTGTATCAGAAGATGCTCGACGGCAAGATGAAGTACTCCTCCATCTTCAACTACCCGACTCTGAGCTGGGCGGACATCGGCGTAATCGGCTGGCTGGTGGACGGCGCGGCCATCGTCAATCAGGTGGCGCTGTGCCGTACCTCCTACGGACCCTATGCCCGGGCGATGGTCAAGATCTGCAAAGAGGAGAGCTTTCATCAGCGCCAGGGATTCGAAGCCTGCATGGCGCTGGCGCAGGGTAGCGACGCGCAGCGGCAGATGCTGCAGGACGCCATCAACCGTTTCTGGTGGCCGGCGCTGATGATGTTCGGTCCGAACGATGATAACTCGCCAAACAGCGCCCGCAGCATGGCGTGGAAAATCAAGCGTCACTCCAACGATGAGCTGCGCCAGCGCTTTGTCGATAACACCATTCCGCAGGTGGAAATCCTCGGCATGACCGTACCCGACCCGGATTTACAGCGGGATGAAGCCACCGGCCACTACCGCTTTGGCGCCATCGACTGGCAGGAATTTAACGAGGTCATTGCCGGACGCGGGATCTGCAACCACGAACGTCTGGCCGCTAAACGCAAGGCGTGGGAAGAGGGCGCATGGGTGCGGGAAGCCGCGCTGGCGCATGCGCAAAAACAGCAGGCTCGCGACGCCGCATAAGGAGAAGAAAGATGAGCAATAACTATTGGCCTTTATATGAAGTGTTCGTTCGCAGCAAACAGGGACTGTCGCACCGCCACGTCGGCAGTCTGCACGCCGCCGATGACCAGATGGCGCTGGAAAATGCCCGCGATGCCTATACCCGCCGCAGCGAAGGCTGTTCGATTTGGGTAGTGAAGGCCAGCGAAATCGTTGCCTCGCAGCCTGAAGAGCGCGGTGAATTTTTCGATCCGGCGGAGAGCAAAGTCTATCGCCATCCCACCTTCTACACCGTGCCCGACGGCATGGAACATATGTGAGGCGACGATGAAAAACGATAACCCCGTTGCAGCTTATGCTCTGCGCCTCGGCGATAACGGCCTGGTGCTGGCCCAGCGTCTGGGTGAGTGGTGCGGACATGCGCCGGAGCTGGAGATCGATCTGGCGCTGGCCAATATCGGTCTCGACCTGCTGGGGCAGGCGCGCAATTTCCTCAGCTATGCCGCTGAACTGGCTGGCAGCGGCGATGAAGACACCCTGGCCTTTGGCCGCGACGAGCGTCAGTTTCGCAATTTGCTGCTGGCGGAGCAGCCCAACGGCAACTTTGCCGACACCCTTGCTCGCCAGTTTTTTATCGATGTCTGGCACGTAGCGCTGTTCAGCCGCCTGGTCGGCAGTCGCGATACGCAGCTCGCCGCCATCGCCGCCAAAGCGTTAAAAGAAGTGCGCTACCACCAGCGCTTTAGCCGTGGCTGGCTGGAGCGCCTGGGCAACGGCACGGCGCTTTCGGCGCAGAGAATGCAAAGCGCAGTCGATAATCTGTGGCGCTTTACCGGCGAGCTGTTCCAGGCCGATGAGCTGGAGATTGAGCTGAGCGCGCAGGGCATCGCCGTCGACCCACGCGAACTGCAGGGCGAATGGCAGAGTGCGGTACATACGGCGCTGATCGACTCCGGTTTACAGATCCCGCAAGAAGCGGCCTTCCGCAGCGGCGGTAAACAGGGGCTGCACAGCGAGCATCTCGGGCCGCTGCTGGCGGAGATGCAGTATTTACAGCGCGCGTATCCCGGCCAGCAGTGGTAGCAGGAGGTGGTTATGCAACGTCTGGTTGATATCGCTCCCCCGGAGATCCACGCCGTCTGGGAGGTATTAAGCGCCATTCCCGACCCGGAAGTTCCGGTGTTGACGATTACCGACCTCGGCATGGTGCGCAGCGTGGATCGCCGCGGCGATGGCTGGGTGATTGGCTTTACGCCAACCTACTCGGGCTGCCCGGCGACCGAACATCTGTTGGGAGAAATCCGCGCGGCAATGACGGAAAACGGCTACGCGCCGGTGCATATCGTGCTGCAGCTGGACCCGCCGTGGACTACTGACTGGATGGGGCCGGAGGCGCGTGAACGTCTGCGCCAGTACGGCATCAGTCCGCCGCAGGGTCATGCCTGCCATGCCCATATGCCGGAGGAGGTGGTCTGCCCGCGCTGCGCCAGCCGCCATACCTCGCTGATTAGCGAATTCGGTTCCACGGCCTGCAAAGCGCTGTATCGCTGCGACAGCTGCCGGGAACCCTTTGATTACTTTAAATGTATTTGAGGTTGCGATGACGACATTTCATTCGCTTACCGTGGCGAAAGTGGAGCCGGAAACCCGCGATGCGGTCACCATCACCTTTGCCATTCCCGACGCGCTGCGAAACGCATACGCCTTCCGTCCGGGCCAGCATCTGACTTTAAAAGCCCGCCTTGGCGGGGAAGAGCTGCGTCGCTGCTACTCCATTTGCCGCAGCCGCACGCCGGGGGAAATCAGCGTGGCGGTCAAGGCTATCGACGGCGGACGCTTCTCACGCTATGCCCAGAACGACATTCAACAAGGGATGGCGTTGGAGGTGATGGTGCCGCAGGGCCACTTTGGCTACCAGCCGCAGGCCGGGCGCAGCGCGGACTACCTGGCGATTGCCGCCGGCTCAGGTATTACGCCGATGATGGCGATTATCGACGCCACCCTCGCCACCGAACTCGACAGCCGTTTCACCCTGATTTACGGCAATCGCAGCAGCCATAGCATGATGTTCCGCCAGGCGCTGGCCGACCTGAAAGACCGCTATCCGCAACGCCTGCAGGTGGTGCATCTGTTCAGCCAGGAGGCGATGGACAGCGATCTGCTGCAGGGGCGCATCAATGGCGACAAGCTACGCGCGCTGGCCGCCCGTCTGCTGGATTTCAGCCGCTTTGAGCGCGCCTTTATCTGCGGGCCGGCGGCGATGATGGATGAGGCGGAGATGACCCTGCGCGAACTGGGCATACCGGAGAAAGCGATTCATCTGGAGCGCTTTAATACCCCGGGCAGCAGCGTCAAGCGGGCCACCGGCGTCCAGGCGGAGGGGCGCACGGTCACAATCCGTCAGGACGGCCGCGACAGAACCATCGCCCTCAGCGCAGAGGATGACAGCATCCTTGACGCCGCGCTACGCCAGGGGGCGGATCTGCCGTTTGCCTGCAAAGGCGGAGTCTGCGCCACCTGTAAATGCAAAGTCCTGCGCGGCGAGGTAGTGATGGCTGCTAACTACGGCCTCGAAGCCGACGAAGTGGCGGCAGGTTACGTGCTGAGCTGCCAGTCGCTGCCCACCAGCGGCGATGTGATCGTCGATTTCGACGCGCGGGGGATGGCATGAGCGAACTGTTAATTGCTCGCCACGTGCGCGTCCTCCAACTGACGCTTAATCGCCCGCAGGCGCGCAACGCGCTGAATAACGCGCTGCTGACGCAAATTGCCGACGTGCTCGACGCGGCGGCGCTGGACCCGACGGTCGGCGTCTGCGTTATTAGCGGTAATCAACGCTTTTTTGCCGCAGGGGCTGACCTGAACGAAATGGCGGAAAAAGATCTGCCTGCCACCCTCGATGATATTCGACCGCGGCTGTGGGCGCGTATCGACGCCTTCAACAAACCGCTGATCGCCTCGGTAAACGGCTATGCCCTCGGCGCCGGATGCGAACTGGCGCTGCTCTGCGACCTGATAGTCGCCGGCGATAACGCCCGTTTTGGCCTGCCGGAAATCACCCTCGGTATTATGCCGGGCGCGGGCGGGACCCAGCGCCTGATCCGCAGCGTCGGTAAAGCGCTGGCCAGCCGGATGATATTGAGCGGCGAAAGCATCGATGCCAGGCAGGCGCTGCGGGCGGGGCTGGTAAGCGAGGTTTATCCGCCAGCGCTCACCGATGAATATGCACTCGCTTTGGCAGCAACTGTGGCCCGCCACTCGCCGCTGGCGCTGCGCGCGGCTAAACAGGCCTTACGGTTGTCGCAGGAGGTCAGCCTGCAGGCCGGGATTCAGCAGGAACGCCAGTTATTTACTTTGCTGAGCGCGACTGAAGACCGTCGCGAAGGCATCGACGCCTTTCTCCATAAACGTACTGCGGAATTTAAAGGACGCTAATCGTGGAAGCTTTCATTCTCAGCGAAACAGAACAGGGCGTGATGACGATTACCCTTAATCGCCCGGACCGACTGAACAGTTTTAACGACCTGATGCACCAGCAGCTGGCGGCGTGCCTGAAACAGGCCGAACGCGACGACAGCATACGCTGCCTGCTGGTGACCGGTGCGGGGCGCGGTTTTTGCGCCGGGCAGGATTTAAATGACCGTAACGTCGACCCCAGCGGGCCGGCGCCGGATCTCGGGCTCTCGGTTGAGCGTTTCTATAACCCGCTGGTGCGCCGTCTGGCGGCGCTGCCGAAGCCGGTAATTTGTGCGGTGAACGGGGTCGCGGCGGGTGCGGGAGCTACGCTGGCGCTGGGCTGCGATATCGTGCTGGCGGCGCGTTCGGCGAAATTCGTGATGGCGTTCAGCAAGCTTGGTCTGGTGCCGGACTGCGGCGGCAGCTGGTTTCTGCCGCGCGTGGCGGGACGGGCGAGGGCGATGGGGCTGGCGCTGCTGGGCGATAGCCTGAGCGCAGAGCAGGCCGCACAGTGGGGGATGATCTGGCAGGTGGTGGACGATGCCGAGCTGAAAGACACCGGCCTGGCGCTGGCCCGTCATCTGGCCGCCCAGCCAACTTATGGCCTCGGTCTGATTAAGAAGGCGCTTCAGCTTGCGGAAACCCAGACTCTGGATCAGCAGCTCGATCTTGAGCGCGATTATCAGCGCCTGGCCGGACGCAGCGCCGACTATCGCGAAGGCGTCAGCGCCTTCCTCGCGAAGCGTCCACCTCAATTCAGCGGGAAATAGCCGATGAGCAAAACGTTACCTACCGTTGCGGTAATAGGCAGCGGCACCATGGGCGCCGGCATTGCCGAGGTGGCCGCCGCCGCCGGGCATCCGGTACTGATTTTCGACATCGATCCTGAGGCGGTGGTTCGCGCCATCGACGGTATTGGTCAACGTCTGGCCTCCCGCGTCAGCCGCGGCAAGCTGGCGGCTGGCCAGGCTGAGGCGCTGCTGACGCGTCTGTCTCCGGCTGAGGATCTGAGCGCTTTAGCCCGCGCGGAGCTGGTTATTGAAGCTGCCTCCGAGCGCCTGGACGTGAAAAAAGCGCTGTTCAAACAGCTGGCTGAAATCTGCTCCCCGTCAACGCTGCTAGTCAGCAACACGTCGTCGATATCGATCACCGCCATCGCCTCTGGAGTCGCGCACCCGGAGCGGGTTGCCGGGCTGCACTTCTTTAACCCGGCCCCGGTGATGAAGCTGGTCGAAGTGGTCAGCGGCCTGGCGACCTCGGCGGAAGTCGTTGAACAGCTCTGCCAGCGGGTCTGCGCGTGGGGAAAACAGCCGGTTCGCTGCCGTTCGACGCCCGGTTTTATCGTCAACCGCGTGGCGCGTCCTTTTTATGCCGAAGCGTGGCGAGCGCTGGAGGAGCAGGTTGCCGCGCCGGAGGTGATTGACGCCGCTCTGCGCGACGGCGGCGGTTTTCCCATGGGGCCGCTGGCGTTGACCGACCTGATAGGCCAGGACGTTAACTTTGCGGTGACCTGTTCGGTGTTTAACGCCTTCTGGCAGGACCGCCGCTATCTGCCATCGCTGCTGCAGCAGGAGCTGGTTCTGGCCGGACGGCTGGGCAAAAAGAGCGGGCAGGGGGTCTACTGCTGGCCTGGCGAAGCGCAGCCTGAGCTGGCGCTGGCCACCGTATCAGCAGAACGCGCAGCAAAGTGCATTAAAAGTGACGTTGTCACCGAGCTGGACGAGGTGCTGCTGCTGGAAACGACCGGTGAAACCGCCCTGGCATTGAGCATCCAGCACGGCCGTCCGGTGGTGGTCTACGACCATAGCGCGGGCGAAACGGTGGTGCTGGCCAGCGCGGAAACGGCCTCACAGGCGGCGACCGACAAAGCCATTTTCTATTTTCAGCTGCAGGGCAAAAAAGTGCTGCAGATCGCCGACTATCCCGGGCTGCTGGTGTGGCGCACGGTGGCGATGCTGGTTAACGAAGCGCTGGATGCGCTGCAAAAAGGTGTCGCCAGCGCCGAGGATATCGATACCGCCATGCGCCTGGGCGTTAACTACCCGCGCGGTCCGCTGGCGTGGGGGGAATCACTTGGCTGGGGCCGGGTACTGCGGCTGCTGGAGAACCTACAACAGCACTACGGCGAGGAGCGCTATCGGCCCTGTACCCTGCTGCGTCAGAAGGCGCTGATGGAGAAACATCATGAGCAATGAAGCCTGGCGTAACGCCCGCGCGATGTATGAGAACGATAACTGCGCGCAAGCGCTGGGGATCAAGATTATCGAGATGGATGACGGCTACGCGCAGATGTCCATGGCGGTTACCGCGAACATGCTCAACGGCCATCATACCTGCCACGGCGGGCAGCTGTTTTCGCTCGCCGATACCGCCTTCGCTTACGCCTGCAACAGCCAGGGGCTGGCGGCGGTCGCGTCGGCGGCGAGCATCGATTTTCTGCGCCCGGCCTTTGTCGGTGAGCTGCTGACCGCGACGGCGAGAGTCAAGCATCAGGGCAAGCTGACCGGGGTCTATGACATCGAAATTGTCAATCAACAGCAAAAAGTTGTTGCCTTGTTTCGCGGTAAATCGCACCGCATCGGCGGCACAATCACAGGAGAAGTCTGATGCGCGACGCTTATATTTGTGACGGGATCCGCACGCCGATTGGCCGCTACGGCGGGGCGCTGGCCAGCGTGCGCGCCGATGACCTGGCCGCCATCCCGCTGCGCGAGCTACTGAGCCGTAACCCTAAGTTCGACCCGGCATCGATTGATGATGTGATTCTCGGCTGCGCCAACCAGGCCGGTGAAGACAACCGTAACGTGGCCCATATGGCGACGCTATTGGCGGGCTATCCCCACAGCGTACCCGGTACCACCATTAACCGCCTGTGCGGCTCCGGTCTGGACGCCATCGGCTTCGCGGCCCGCGCCATCAAAGCCGGAGAGGCGGATCTGATGATCGCCGGCGGCGTTGAGTCCATGTCGCGAGCGCCGTTCGTGATGGGGAAGGCCAGCGCCCCGTATCAGCGCCAGGCCGAGCTGTTTGATACCACCATCGGCTGGCGTTTTGTGAACCCGCTCATGCAGCGGCGATTTGGCACTGACAGCATGCCGGAAACGGCGGAGAATGTAGCTGAATTGTTAAATATCAGCCGCGCCGATCAGGACGCTTTCGCTTTCCGCAGCCAGCAGCGGACGGCTCAGGCTCAGCGCGACGGTATTCTGGCCCAGGAGATCGTGCCGGTCGACATTATCGGCTGGAAAGGGGCGGTAAACGTCGTGCGTGACGACGAGCATCCGCGAGCGGACACCACCATTGAACAGCTTTCGCGGCTAAAAACGCCGTTCCGCCAGGGCGGCGTAGTGACCGCGGGAAATGCCTCCGGCGTCAACGACGGCGCCGCGGCGCTGATTATCGCAAGCTCGCAGCAGGCCATCGTCCAGGGGCTGACGCCCCGGGCGCGCATTGTGGCCATGGCGACGGCGGGCGTCGAGCCGAAATTTATGGGGCTGGGGCCGGTTCCGGCGGTACGTAAAGCGCTGGAACGCGCCGGGCTGAACATTAACGACATGGACTTGATTGAGCTGAATGAAGCCTTTGCCGCTCAGGCGTTGGGCGTGCTCAGACAGCTGGGGCTGGCGGACGATGCCCCCCATGTTAACCCCAACGGCGGCGCCATCGCCTTAGGCCATCCGTTGGGAATGAGCGGCGCCCGGCTGGCATTAAGCGCCAGCCTGGAGCTGCAGCGCCGCAGCGGGCGCTATGCGCTGTGTACGATGTGTATTGGCGTGGGTCAGGGCATTGCCATGATCCTTGAGCGAGTGTGAGCGAATCTACCTGCGAGTACCCTACAAAATGACAACGATAACTCAATTAGACCCGATTGAAACCGCATCGCGCGACGAGCTACAGGCCCTGCAAACCCAGCGTCTGAAGTGGACCCTTAAGCATGCGTATGAGAACGTGCCGATGTATCGCCGTAAATTTGATGCGGCGGGCGTTCATCCTGACGATTTTCACGAACTGAGCGATCTGAGTAAGTTTCCCTGTACCACCAAACAGGATCTGCGCGACAACTATCCGTTTGATACTTTTGCGGTGCCGATGGAGCAGGTGGTGCGCATCCATGCGTCTTCGGGCACCACCGGCAAGCCGACGGTGGTGGGCTATACGCAAAACGATATTGATAACTGGGCCAATATTGTCGCACGCTCCCTGCGCGCGGCGGGCGGGACGGCGAAAGACAAAATTCATGTTGCCTATGGTTACGGGCTGTTTACCGGCGGTCTCGGCGCTCACTACGGCGCGGAGCGTTTAGGCGCGACGGTCATTCCCATGTCCGGCGGGCAGACCGAAAAACAAGCTCAGCTAATCCGCGATTTTCAGCCGGATATGATCATGGTCACTCCGTCCTATTGTCTGAACCTGATTGAAGAGCTGGAACGCCAGATGGGCGGCGACGCCAGCGGCTGCTCCCTGCGGGTGGGCGTGTTCGGCGCGGAGCCGTGGACCCATGCGATGCGGGCGGAAATCGAGCGCCGACTGGGTATTTCGGCGCTGGATATCTACGGTCTGTCGGAGGTGATGGGGCCGGGGGTGGCGATGGAGTGTCTGGAGACCGCCGACGGTCCGACGATCTGGGAAGACCATTTCTACCCTGAAGTGGTGAATCCGGACAACGGTACGCCGCTGACGGACGGCGAACACGGCGAGCTGCTGTTCACTACCCTGACCAAAGAAGCGCTGCCGGTGATCCGCTATCGCACCCGCGACCTGACGCGTCTGCTGCCGGGCACCGCCCGTACCATGCGTCGGATGGATCGCATTAGCGGACGCAGCGACGATATGCTGATTATTCGCGGCGTAAACGTCTTCCCGTCGCAGCTGGAAGAGGAGATCCTCAAGTTCGAACATCTGGCGCCGCACTATCAGCTGGAAGTTAATCGCCGGGGCCATCTTGATTCACTTTCGGTGCGCGTGGAGCTAAAAGAGAGCGGTCTGGCGCTGAACCACGAGCAGCGCTGTCAGATTTGCCATCAGTTGCGTCATCGGATCAAGTCGATGGTGGGGATCTCGACCGATATCAGCATCGTCAACTGCGGTAGCATCCCGCGTTCCGAGGGCAAGGCCTGTCGCGTATTCGACCTGCGCAAGGTTGCCGCTAACGGATAACGTTTTCTCCCGGAGGCGGCGCATTGCGCCTGTCCGGGCTACACGACGACACAACTCCCTGGCCCGGACAGGGGTAGCCCGGGTAAGGCGTTTACGCCGCGACCCGGGGAGTGTGCCGGGATTGATGTATCAGCTCGTCCTCTTCCCGGCTTGCGCTGTGCTTAGCCGGGCTATGTGTTTATCGCCGTCTGCGGGCCGGTAGCCCGGACAGGTGCGCCAGCACCGCCTCCGGGATTTCCTGTGCTATGATTCAAAAAGGACAAAAATAACAACAGAATGAATCAGATGAGTAAACTCGATACCTTTATTCAACAGGCCACGGAAACGATGCCCATCAGTGGAACCTCGCTTATTGCTTCTTTATACGGCGACGCCTTGCTCCAACGCGGTGGGGAGGTCTGGCTCGGCAGCGTAGCGGCGCTGCTGGAAGGGCTGGGCTTCGGCGAACGATTCGTGCGTACTGCGCTGTTCCGCCTGAATAAAGAAGAGTGGCTCGACGTGGTGCGTATTGGCCGCCGAAGCTTCTACCGTCTCAGCGACAAAGGCCTGCGCTTGACTCGCCGCGCCGAACATAAAATCTATCGCGCCAGCGCCCCGGAATGGGACGGCACCTGGCTACTGCTACTGTCGGAAGGGCTTGAGAAGAGCACGCTGGCGGAGGTCAAAAAACAGCTGCTATGGCAGGGATTTGGCGCGCTGGCGCCGAGCCTGCTGGCTTCACCGTCGCAAAAGCTGGCGGATGTGCAATCTCTGCTGCACGACGCGGGCGTGGCGGAAAATGTCATCTGCTTCGAAGCCCACTCCCCGCTGGCGCTCTCCCGGGCGGCGCTGCGCGCCCGCGTTGAAGAGTGCTGGCATCTCACCGAACAGAACGCGATGTATGAGACGTTTATCAATTTGTTTCGTCCTCTGCTGCCGCTGCTTCGCGACTGCGAGCCCGCAGAACTGACGCCCGAACGCTGCTTTCACATTCAACTACTGCTGATTCACTTCTACCGCCGGGTGGTGCTTAAGGATCCGCTGCTGCCCGAAGAACTGCTCCCTGCACACTGGGCCGGGCAAACCGCGCGCCAGCTGTGCATCAATATTTATCAACGCGTTGCGCCCGGCGCGCTGGCCTTCGTCGGCGAGAAGGGCGAAAGCTCGGTGGGGGAACTTCCCGCGCCGGGGCCGCTCTATTTCCAGCGTTTCGGCGGACTGTCGGGCGTATAAGGAGGCACCATGCCCATTTATCAGATTGACGGTATGACGCCGGTTGTACCGGACGAAAGCTATGTTCATCCCACCGCCGTGCTGATTGGCGACGTGATCCTCGGCAAAGGGGTCTACGTCGGGCCTAACGCCAGCCTGCGCGGCGATTTTGGCCGTATCGTGGTGAAAGATGGCGCTAACATCCAGGACAATTGCGTGATGCACGGTTTTCCCGGCCAGGATACGGTCGTGGAGGAGGAGGGACATATCGGCCACGGCGCGATTCTGCACGGCTGTACCATCGGCCGCAACGCGCTGGTGGGGATGAGCGCGGTGATTATTGACGGTGCCAGGATTGGGGAGAATAGCATTGTCGGCGCCTCAGCCTTTGTGAAAGCCAACGCCGAAATGCCCGCCAACCATCTGATTGTCGGCAGTCCGGCCAAAGCCATCCGCGCGTTAAGCGAACAGGAGCTGGCCTGGAAAAAGCAGGGAACGCGGGAGTATCAGATGCTGGTGGAGCGCTGCAAGCAGACGCTGCATCAGGTGGAACCGCTAAAAGAAGCCGAGCCGGACAGAAAGCGTCTCGTCTTTGACGAGAATTTACGGCCAAAGTCATCGTCCTGAGGGGAAAACATGGCAGAAAAATTATCCGCTCAATGCCACTGCGGCGCGGTGGCGTTTACCGTTGAACTCAGCGATGGCTTCAACACCGCTCGACGCTGCAACTGTTCATTTTGCCGGATGCGGGGAGCGGTTACGGTCTCCGCGCCGCTTTCAGGAATCGATATCTTACGCGGGCGGGAGAAGCTCACGGAGTATCGCTTTAACACCGGTGAAGCCGTGCACTTTTTCTGCTCGGTATGCGGGATTTACACTTTCCATCAGCGGCGTTCAAATCCGCAGCAGTACGGGGTGAATGTGGCGTGCATTCCAGGCGTGTCGCCCTTCGATTTTCCCTGCTTAGAGGTCAACGATGGCGTGAATCATCCGAAAGATGGCGGCGGGGGCGTAATGGGGTATTTGCGCTACGAGAAAAAGTGAAACTCTCCTCCCGCCGGGAAGCAGGAGGAGGCAAACCTTATGCGGCAACGACGCTGTCGATAGCGGCTTTCGCATCAGACTGCGCTTTCGCTGCGACTTCCGGACCGTAAGCGATGCCTTCAGCAAAGACGAAGTTCACGTCGGTGATGCCGATAAAACCGAGGAAAGTAGAGAGATACGGGGTCACCAGATCGGTCGGGGTATCTTTATGGATACCGCCGCGGCTGGTGACGACCACCGCACGTTTTCCTTTTACCAGACCTTCTGGCCCTTTCTCGGTGTAGCGGAAGGTGACGCCAGCGCGAGCCACCAGGTCGAAGTAGTTTTTCAGCTGAGTCGGAATGTTGAAGTTGTACATCGGCGCCGCAATAACAATCACATCGTTCGCCTGCAGTTCAGCGATCAGTTCGTCGGACAGCGCCAGCGCTTCCTGCTGACGCGGCGTCAGCGGCGCATCGCTCGGACGCAGGGCGCCAACCAGTACCGGGATCGGATTTGCAGCCAGGTCGCGCACGGTAATAACGTCTTGCGCGTGTTTTTCACGCCATTGTTCAACAAAATAGTCGGACAGCTGACCAGATTGCGAGTACCCTGCCAGAATACTGGATTTGAGAACTAATACTTTGCTCATGGGTGTTTCCTTTTTTAATGTGATTGACGGGCCTGTGCCCTGGTGCTTGATGACACTGTATTCACAATCATGTCACAGAGAAAGCGCAATAAATCGAACTCTGTATTCAGTTTTTTTGAACAAGGCACGAAATGCGCGGATGTGGTACTCTAGCGCAATATTTCATAAGAGATTTTTCCCGGCAGTGCACTGCCCGATAACGCTATGACAGAACAACAAAAATTCACCTTCTCACAGCTCTTTACGCAGCTGGATGGCCTGATGCTGCGCGATAAGTCGCGCTTTGCCCGTCGCCTGCACGGCGTGAAGAAGGTTAAAAATCCTGATGCCCAACAGGCCATTCTGCAGGAGATGGCGCAAGAAATTGAACAGGCGGCAGGGAGAGTCCTGCTGCGCGAAGCCGCGCGGCCAGCGATTTCCTATCCGGATAACCTGCCGGTTAGCCAGAAAAAACAAGCGATCCTCGAAGCCGTGCGCGATCACCAGGTGGTGATTGTGGCGGGGGAAACCGGGTCGGGGAAAACCACCCAGTTGCCGAAAATTTGCATGGAGCTGGGACGCGGCGTTAAAGGCTTAATCGGCCATACCCAGCCGCGTCGTCTGGCCGCGCGTACCGTTGCCAACCGTATTGCCGAGGAGCTGCAAACGGAACCAGGCGGCTGCATCGGTTACAAAGTTCGCTTCAGCGACCACGTCAGCGACAATACGATGGTTAAGCTGATGACCGACGGTATTCTGCTGGCGGAAATCCAGCAGGATCGGCTACTGATGCAGTACGACACCATCATCATCGATGAAGCGCACGAACGCAGCCTGAATATCGACTTCCTGCTCGGCTATTTGCGGGAACTGCTGCCGCGTCGCCCGGATCTGAAAATCATCATTACCTCAGCGACCATCGACCCGGAACGCTTCTCGCGCCACTTTAACAACGCGCCGATTATCGAAGTGTCCGGACGAACCTTCCCGGTTGAGGTGCGCTATCGGCCCATCGTTGAGGACGCCGATGACACCGAACGCGATCAACTGCAGGCGATCTTTGACGCCGTTGACGAGCTGGGACGTGAAAGCGCTGGCGATATCCTCATTTTTATGAGCGGCGAGCGGGAAATTCGCGATACCGCCGATGCGCTTAACAAGCTGAATCTGCGCCACACCGAGGTGCTGCCGCTGTATGCGCGGCTCTCCAATAGCGAGCAGAACCGCGTGTTCCAGGCCCATAGCGGGCGGCGAATTGTGCTGGCGACCAACGTCGCGGAAACCTCGCTGACCGTACCGGGCATTAAGTACGTTATCGACCCCGGTACCGCGCGCATCAGCCGCTACAGCTTCCGGACCAAAGTGCAGCGTCTGCCGATTGAGCCGGTTTCTCAGGCGTCGGCTAACCAGCGTAAAGGCCGCTGCGGCCGCGTATCTGACGGGATCTGCATTCGTCTTTATTCAGAAGACGACTTCCTGTCGCGCCCGGAATTTACCGATCCGGAGATTCTGCGCACCAACCTGGCGTCGGTTATCCTGCAAATGACCGCGCTCGGACTCGGCGATATTGCCGCTTTCCCGTTCGTTGAAGCGCCGGATAAACGCAATATTCAGGACGGCGTGCGTCTGCTGGAAGAGCTGGGGGCGATTACCACTGACGAACAGCAGACCGCCTATAAGCTGACGCCGATGGGGCGCCAGCTCAGCCAGCTGCCGGTGGACCCGCGTCTGGCGCGAATGGTGCTGGAGGCGCAAAAACACGGCTGCGTGCGCGAGGCGATGATTATCACCTCGGCGCTCTCTATTCAGGACCCGCGCGAGCGGCCAATGGATAAGCAGCAAGCTTCCGATGAGAAGCATCGCCGCTTCCACGATAAAGAGTCCGACTTCATGGCGTTCGTCAACCTGTGGAACTACCTGGGCGAGCAGCAAAAAGCGCTCTCCTCGAACCAGTTCCGCCGCCAGTGTCGGGTCGATTTTCTCAACTACCTGCGCGTGCGCGAGTGGCAGGATATCTACACTCAGCTGCGTCAGGTCGTTAAAGAGCTCGGCCTGCCGGTGAATAGCGAACCGGCAGAGTATCGCGAAATTCACACCGCGCTGCTGACCGGTTTGCTGTCGCACATTGGTATGAAAGATACCGATAAGCAGGAATACACCGGCGCGCGCAACGCTCGCTTCTCTATCTTCCCCGGCTCCGGGCTGTTTAAAAAGCCGCCGAAATGGACGATGGTCGCCGAGCTGGTGGAAACCAGCCGCCTGTGGGGGCGTATCGCCGCACGCATAGAGCCGGAATGGGTCGAGCCGGTCGCTCAGCACTTGCTCAAACGTTCTTACAGCGAACCGCACTGGGAGCGCGCGCAGGGCGCGGTGATGGCGACGGAGAAGGTCACCGTTTACGGTCTGCCTATCGTCGCGGCCCGTAAGGTCAACTACAGCCAGATTGACCCGGCGCTGTGCCGCGAACTGTTTATCCGCCATGCGCTGGTGGAGGGCGACTGGCAGACCCGCCACGCCTTCTTCCGTGACAACCTGAAGCTGCGCAACGAGATTGAAGAGCTGGAGCATAAGTCGCGCCGCCGCGACATTCTTGTCGACGACGAAACGCTGTTTGAGTTCTACGACCAGCGCATCAGCCATGACGTCATCTCCGCTCGCCACTTCGATAAATGGTGGAAGCAGGCCAGTCGCGAGACGCCGGATTTGCTTAACTTTGAAAAAAGTATGCTGATTAAAGAAGGCGCGGAGCAGGTCAGTAAGCTGGACTATCCGAACTTCTGGCACCAGGGCAATCTGAAGCTGCGTTTGACCTATCAGTTCGAGCCGGGCGCAGATGCCGACGGCGTGACGGTGCATATTCCGCTGCCGCTGCTCAACCAGGTGGAAGAGGCCGGGTTTGAGTGGCAGATCCCCGGTCTGCGCCGGGAGCTGATTATCGCCCTGATTAAATCGCTGCCGAAGCCGGTGCGCCGCAATTTTGTCCCGGCGCCAAACTACGCGGAAGCGTTTCTCGGCCGCGCGACGCCGCTGGAGCTGCCGCTGCTGGATTCCCTTGAGCGCGAACTGCGGCGGATGACCGGCGTGACTATTGACCGCGAGGCCTGGCAGTGGGATCAGGTGCCCGATCACCTGAAAATCACTTTCCGGGTGGTGGACGACAAAAATAAGAAGCTACAGGAAGGGCGCTCGCTGCAGGATCTGAAAGATGCCCTGAAAGGCAAGGTACAGGAGACGCTGTCCGCAGTCGCCGATGACGGTATAGAGCAGAGCGGGCTACATATCTGGAGCTTTGGCCGCCTGCCGGAGAGCTACGAGCAGAAGCGCGGCAACTATAAAGTTAAGGCCTGGCCGGCTCTGGTGGACGAACGCGACAGCGTGGCCATCAAGCTGTTTGATAATCCGCTCGAGCAGCAGCAGGAGATGTGGCGCGGCCTGCGCCGCCTGCTGCTGTTGAATATCCCATCGCCGATTAAATATCTGCATGAGAAGCTGCCGAATAAAGCCAAGCTGGGGCTCTATTTCAACCCCTACGGCAAGGTGCTGGATCTGATCGATGACTGTATCTCCTGCGGCGTCGATAAGCTGATCGATGAAGCGGGTGGCCCGGTGTGGAGCGAGGAGGGCTTTGCCGCGCTGCATGAAAAAGTGCGCGCTGAGCTCAACGAGACGGTGGTGGAGATCGCCAAACAGGTTGAGCAGATCCTGACCGCGGTGTTCAACATCAACAAACGCCTGAAAGGTCGCGTCGATATGACCATGGCGCTGGGGCTGTCGGATATTAAATCGCAGATGAGTGGGCTGGTGTATCGCGGCTTCGTCACCGGCAACGGCTTCCGCCGCCTGGGCGATACGCTGCGCTATCTGCAGGCGATTGAAAAACGGCTGGAGAAAATGGCGATCGACCCGCACCGCGACCGCGTGCAGATGCTGAAGGTGGAGAGCGTGCAGCAGGCGTGGCAGCAGTGGCTGAATAAGCTACCGCCCAATCGTCGCCAGGATGAGGACGTGCAGGAGATTCGCTGGATGATTGAAGAGCTGCGCGTCAGCCTGTTCGCCCAGCAGCTCGGCACGCCTTATCCGATTTCCGACAAGCGGGTGCTGCAGGCAATGGAGCAGATTACGGCCTGAGCCGCTGCATTCCCCGGTGGCGCAGGCTGCCGGGGAAAGCTGTTGGCGTCAGGCGTTCACCCACGCGAGGGTGAACCCGTCCCAACCTTTGCTGCCCACGGTTTGCAGGGCCGTTACCGTCAGGCGCGGGTCGCTGCCCATCATCGCAATAAACTCCCTGACGCCCTGAACGCGGTCATCTGCGCTATGCGGATCGGTCACTTCGCCGTCGCGCACCACGTTATCGCCAATGATCAGCGTCCCCGGGCGAGAGTAGCGCAAAGCCCAGCGCAGATAGTTTGGGTTATTCGGCTTATCCGCATCGATAAAGATCAGATCAAACGGCGGATGGTCGCCCAGCTTCTCCAGCGTGGCCAGCGCCGGGCCTTCCCGCACCTCAACGAGCTTATCCACGCCCGCCATGCGCAGGTTCTCGCGCGCCACGGCGGCATGGTGCGCATCGGCCTCCAGGGTGACTAATTCGCCATCGGCAGGCAATTCCCGGGCCATCCAGATGGTGCTGTAGCCGCCGAGCGTGCCAATCTCGAGGAGGCGTCTGGCACCTGTCATGCGCACCAGCAGGGCCAGAAACTGCCCCTGATTGGCGGCAACATCGATGGCCGGAAGCCCGGCGCGCTGGTTATTTTCCAGAACCTGGTTGAGCAAGGGATCGTTGGGGATTAACGCTTCCACCAGATAATTATCTACTGCCGACCACTGTTGTTGCATGTCAGATTTCCCGTATTACATCCCTGATGAATCAGACCAGCCGCCTCCCAGCGACCGGTACAAATCGACTTGCGCCAGCAGCAGATTGTTTTTCACCTGCACCACGCTGAGCTGGGTGGAAAACAGCGTACGCTGGGCGTCCAGGACGTCAAGATAGGATGAGTAGCCGTTGCGATAACGGTTTTGGGCAATGCGCAGCGTCTCCCGGGCTACGTCCTCCTGGGCCTGCAGCTCCGTCAGCTGCTCCCCGTAGCGACCAATAGCATCAAGGCTGTCATTGACCTCCTTAAACGCGCCGCGCACCGTTTTTTCGTAGCTATACAACGCCTGATTGCGCTGGGCCATCGACACGTCTACCTGGGCATTCAGCGCCTGGCGGTTGAGCAGCGGCGCCAGGATGCTGCCGCCAAGGCTCCATAAGCGTAGCGGATTATCCAGCAGGTCGGGCAGAGTGCGATCCTGCATGCTGCCGGTGGCGGTAAGGTTGATGGACGGCAGCAGCTGCGCCTGCGATGACGCCAGCGTGGCGTCGGCGGCCACCAGCTGACGCTGAGCCTGAACGATATCCGGGCGGCGATTGAGCAGGGTTGACGGCAGCTGGGACGGTAGCGACAGCGGCGTCAGCTGGGCAAAGGCGTTGCGCTTAACGGCGCCAGGATTAGCGCCGAGCAGCAGGCTGAGCGCGTTTTCCTGCTGGGCGATTTGGTGTTGCAGCGACGGAATTTGCGCCCGCGTCGAGCGCAGTTCGGAATCCGCCTGCATCAGTTCGAGGCGCGATGTATAGCCGGTCTCGAACTGACGTTTCGCCAGATTAAAGGCATCTTCCCGCGCTTTGAGCGTTTGTTGCGTTACCCGCAGCTGTTCGTCCAGCGAGAGCAGAGTGACATAGCCTGTCGCCACCGAAGAGGCGACGGTCAGGTTCGCCGCCGCGGCGGCGGCTTTTTGCGCCGCCAGACTGGCCTCCGCCGCGCTGGCGGCGCTGCGGTTAGCGCCCCAGATATCAACATCGTAGCTGGCGGTTAGCGCGCCTTTATACACCGTACTGTGGATCGGCAGACCGGTGGCGGCCGACTGCGACCGCGCGCGGGTACCGGTCAGGCCGGCGTCTAGTGAAGGAAAGAGGCTGCTGTCGGCGGCGTAGACCCGCGCCTGGTACTCGTTGACCCGTTCGCGGGCAATCAGCACGTCGCTGTTGTAGCGTAGCGCCTGGTCGACGTATTGATTAAGCGTACTGTCGTGAAAATTGCGCCACCACACGCCCTCGACCGGGCTGGCGGGGCCGATATCCGTGCGCCAGGCGGCGGGAATATGCAGCGTCGGCGCGGCCTGTGGGATATCAGCTGACTGGCAGCCAACCAGCGCAAGAATAACGGCGAGGGTGAGCGGACGAATCATCGCGTCTCCTCCTCGCGGGTGTCGATGGTGACCTGCACCGACATCCCCGGCCGCAGGTGCTGGCTGTTTTTCTGCCCCTCATCCACGGCGATGCGTACCGGAATGCGCTGGGCAATTTTGACGAAGTTGCCGGTGGCGTTGTCCGGCGAAATGGCGCTGAACTCAACCCCGGTGGCCGGGGAGATGCTCTGCACCGTACCGGTGAATTTCTCGCTGTTCAGCGCATCAACGGTAAAGGTTACCGGCTGCCCGACGCGGACCTCCGCCAGCTGCGTCTCTTTGAGGTTAGCGATCAGCCAGTGCTGTGGCGGTACCAGCGAGGTCAAATGCGTCCCGGCGGTCACGTAGGCGCCAAGGCGCACTGATATTTGCCCCAGCTGACCATCGGCGGGGGCGATAATGCGGGTATTCTGGAGGTCGATCTGCGCCAGTTCCAGCGCGGCCCTCGCACTGGCGACGTCGGCCAGCAGCGAATCCCGATTAACAATTGTCGATTGCAGATCCTGGCGCGACATTTCCAGCGTCGCTTTGGCCTGCTCGATATCCGCAGTCCCCTGCGCCGCGCTGGCGCGGGCGGAATCGCGTTCGCGGATCGAGAGCGAACCGTCGGCGGTCAGCTCCTGAACGCGTTTTAAATCCGCCTGGGTTTTCAGACTTTGCGCGCGGGCGTTTTGCAGCGCCGCTTCGTTACGTACGATGACCGCCTCGGCGCTTTTGCGCTGCTGCAGATTGTTCTTGAGCGCCGCCTCTTTCATCGCCAGCGTGGCTTCCGCCTGATGTACGCGCTGTTTATAGATGCGATCGTCGATCTGAAACAGCACATCGCCGGCTTTCACCTGATTAAAATCCTGAACCTTGACCTCGGTAATATAGCCGTTGACCTGCGGGCTGATAAACGTGGTTTGCCCGCGAACGTAGGCGTTATCGGTAAACTGGCTTTGCCGGGTAAACGGCGGCAGCTGCCAGGCGTAAAGAATAACCAGAACGCCGACAATACCAATTGCCGCGGCGGTAAAAATAGAGACCACGCGAATATTATTACGGGTGTTGGCCTGTTGTTTGGCCGCATCCTGCTGACTCATAATGACTCCAGAGTAAAAATTTTATTTGCTTCCCGTCGCGCGCTTTAACGCAACGCGGGCGGTAATACGTAATCTTATTAAGCGCCAGAAAACCCACACCAGCGTGGCGGCTGAAATCGCTGCCGTCAGCAGATAGGTATCATTGTAAGCGAGAATATTGGCCTGCAGCGTGGCGGCGTTTTGTAGCAGCGTGGTGGCCTGAACGTTGAGCAGGGTGCTGTCGCCAATCTGGCTTTGATACATTTGGCTGTACTGCTGCAAACGTTCAGTAATCAGCGGATTGAGGGTGGTCAACTGGTCGGCGAGCTGGCTGGAGTGAAACTTCTCCCGCCATGTCTGAAAGGTGCCGAGAATGGCCGACCCCAGCAGACCGCCGATATTCTGACTCATGCCGAACAGTACCGAGAAGCTTACCAGATTGCGCTGGTCGGCAATCACGCCGCCAATCCCTGCCAGCATTGCCGGAGCAAGGAAAAAGGCGCTGCCGAAGCCCAGCAGAAACTGGCTGAACATTAGCTGTTCCGGGCGGGTCAGGATGGTCGACTGGCTGTCGAGCAGCGAGGCAACCATGATCAGCGCCAGCGCCGTAGCGGTGGGCCAGTAGAGACGCTGCGGGTTGAGCGTCAGACAGCTGGCGACGATGCCGCAGATGATGCCGGCGAAAATCGACCACGCCAGATTGGTCATCTGTTCATTCTGCAGGCCGACGTACTGCAGCCAGCCGATGACCCCGGTATTTTGCTCCGCCAGCACGATGCGGATCAGCAGCATAATCAGCCCGAGGCGCAGAATGCTGCCGCTGGAGAGCCATTTAATATTGAGTAACGGGTTGCTGCGGTTATGTTCAAAGGCAATCGCGGAGACGATGAGCACCACCGCTCCCGCCAGCGCCCAGCCGATCCACGGCGCTTCAAACCACCAGTCCAGACGCCCCAGCGACAGCACCGCGGTAACCAGCGCCATTCCCGGCGCCAGCAGGAAGAAGGTGATAAAGTCTTTCTTCTCAAAAACTTTTTTACGATCGCTTGGGGGAAGCTTCAGGGCGATCACGCAGGCCAGCGATACCAGCGCCAGCCCCAGTTCAAAGAAGTACAGTCCGCGCCACTCGTCAATTTGCAGCAGTTCGGTGGAAAACAGGCGCGCCAGCGGGATCGCCAGCGATGAGCCGGTAATACCGATAGTCAACGCTTTTAGCCGATGGCGGGCGGGCCAGGCCTGCACCTGATAGTAAATGCCTAACGAGCTCAGCGCCGCAGCGACCATCCCATGGGCGGCGCGTACCATCAGCGCGGAGCTAAGGTCGTTGACGAACAGGTGAAAGAAGGTCACCAGCACATAGAGGACGAGAAAGCCTTCGGTGAAGGCGCGCAGGCCATACTGCTGACGGAATTTTACCAGCAGCAGGTTGATAGAGACGTTCGTCATCACGTAGACCGCCGGAAGCCAGGCTATCTCGGTGGACCAGGCGGCAAAGGTTCCCTGCAACAGTTGCAGGTTAGCGGTGACCACCGCGTTGCCCAGCGCACCGGTCAGGCAGACCAGCAGTCCAACGATCCCGTAGGCAATGCGCCTGGGCGTGCTGTGAATCGGGGTGGAAGGCGAGCCGAGGATCGCCGGTTTTTCGTGCGGAGCCCAGTCGTGGGGCACATAGGGGTTATCTTTACGGCGAGGCATTATTTTTTCTCTACCTCGCGCAGCAGTTTCTCCAGCACGCGCTGAGTCTGCTGCTGTTCGTCGGGCGTGATAGCGGTGAGGATCTCCTCACGCAGTTCATCGGCTACCGTTTTTACCTGCTGATACACCTCAAGGCCTTTAGCGGTGGCGATCAGCAGCCGTTTACGTTTGTCGCGTTCGGTTTTCACCCGCTCAACCAGCCCCAAATCCACCAGCCGATTAAGCAACGGGACGAGGGTCGCGCTTTCGACGCCCAGCTCCTGGGCCAGCTCGCTTTGCGATAGCGGCTGCGCGTTGCGCGCGATAGCGGAAACGGCGACCCAGCTGGCCTGGCTCATGCCGAGGTCTTTGAGGCGACGGTTGACCGCCAGCCGCCAATGATGGGCGGTCAAATACAAAAGATGGGAGAAATTTAGCTGTCGGTTATCCATAGTTCGGTCTGCAATATCGTTAGAGCTCTAATGATTTTATGTCTGGCCAAAACGAGAATTCAAGTCCGATTGATAAAAACAGGTTAACGGTATGTGCGTTTATTGTGGTAGAAGCTTTGGAAGGGGGGAAGGAGAGTTCTGGTCTCAGCCCGGCTTTAACCGGGCTGAGAAGGGGGATTATCCCGGATAAATACCGCGATCTTTACGCGCCATCAGAATTCGCTCACAGGCCACGATATAGGCGGCAGTACGTAAAGAGCACGCTTTTTCCACCGCTTTATCGTAAACGTGAACGATCGCATCGGTCATAATGCGGTCCATTTTGGCGTTGATCTCTTCTTCGCTCCAGAAGAAGCTGGCCATATCCTGCACCCATTCGAAGTAGCTCACGGTGACGCCGCCGGCATTACAAATGACGTCCGGCACCACCACGATGCCGCGTTCGGCCAGCACGTCGTCCGCTTCCGGATAGGTCGGGCCGTTAGCGCCTTCAAGCACCAGTTTGCAGCTGAGGGTTTCCGCGCGCTCGCGCGTAATCTGACCTTCCAGCGCCGCCGGGATCAGAATATCCATCGGCGTCGTCCAGAACGTTTCTTTGTCAATTTCGCGGGCGCCCGGGAAGCCGGCAATTTGCTTGTTCTCGGCCTGCCAGGCGGTCAGCGCGGCCATATCGATACCGCCTTCGTTATACAGCGTGGCGGTATGGTCCTGAATGACCACAATCCGCGCACCGACGCCAGCGAACAGGCGGGCCGCTTCACTGCCTACGTTACCAAACCCTTGCAGCGCGACCTTCGCGCCTTCGATTTCGATACCGCTGCGGCGGGCCACTTCGCGACCAGTGACGAAGACGCCGCGTCCCGTGGCCTTTTCGCGGCCCAGAGAACCGCCGAGATGAATCGGTTTACCGGTGACCACGCCGGTGATAGTGGTGCCGTGGTTCATGGAATAGGTGTCCATCATCCAGGCCATCACTTTACCGTTGGTGCCGACGTCCGGCGCCGGAATATCTTTTTGCGGCCCGATAATAATGCCGATCTCGCTGGTGTAGCGACGGGTCAGACGTTCCAGTTCACCTTCTGATAAAGAGAACGGATCGACGCGGATACCGCCTTTGGCGCCGCCGTAGGGAATATTGACTGCCGCACACTTAATGGTCATCCAGGCTGAGAGGGCCATGACTTCATTCAGGTCCACATCCGGATGGTAACGCACGCCGCCTTTACCCGGACCGCGTGAGAGGTTGTGCTGGACGCGGTAGCCTTCGAAGTGGCGAATGGTTCCGTCGTCCATTTGTACCGGGATATCAACGATCAGCGCGCGTTTCGGATGGCGCAGCGTTTCGATCCAGTAGGCCAGATCGCCGAGGTAGGGGGCGACGCGATCGATTTGACGCAGGTAGGTGGTCCATGGAGATGTACTACTTTCAGAAGCGTAAGATAACTTTTCCATAAGAGTCCTGTTTTGCAGTGATAATTATTTTGTTAACCGTGGAAAGATACAGCCATAAAATCTGTAACGAGAATGTTATCACCAATTTAATGGGACGGTATTTGGCAAAAATGCAGAATATGCTGCCGTTATCGGTAGGGTTGAAGTTTTTGTGAATAAAAAAACGCAAAACAGCGTCGACTACGGATGAATATGCATCTTTGTGCATTAAAGCCGTAGTTTGGACCCTTTATCCCTATTTATCAGAATCTTGACTTCCTTCAAAAAGTGAACAAAACGCTATATTTGTGTGTTGACTTTGTTGCATTGCAGTGAGCATCCTTCGGCTGCTGCCGGCAGGGTGAATGGGTTGCCGGCAGCGAATGGCTTTATAACATCTCGCTCCTGGTGGCGACAGCGCCGGGAGCCTGCTTTAAGCGGCTGGCGCAGAAAATCGCGATAAGTGAAATCACCACCGTTCCCGCCAGATACCATGCGACCGGTATCCAGTCACCGTCATATTTTGCCAGCAGTCCGGTGGCGATCAGCGGAGCGGTACCCCCGGCGAGCGCGGCGCCAAGCTGGTAGCCAAGGGTGATGCCGGTGTAGCGAACGTTAGCGCTGAAGATCTCGGAGCAGAGCGTCCCCAATACCGCGGTAACCGGTGCCCACAGAATACCGAAGGCGATCACCGTGGCGAGCGCAATGCCCCACGTGCTGCGGGTATCCAACAGCAGAAACCACGGTACGATAAACAATCCAAGCAGCACCACGCTGAGCGTGTACATTTTCTGGCGTCCGATTCTGTCTGAAAGCAGTCCCATCAGCGGGATCATAACCGTAGCAACCAGCGCACCGAGGGTGACGGCTTCAAGCGCCTGGGATTTTTGATAGCTCAGCGTGGTGGTGGCATAGCTGACCACGAAAGTCGAAAAAATATAGAATGGCGCGGTTTCCACTACTTTGAGGCCCGCAGCAATTAACACTTCGCGCCAGTGATACTTGAGCGTATCGCGCAGCGGCGCCTTTGCTACCTGGCCTGACTGCTTCACCTGTTTAAATTCCGGCGTTTCATCAATATCTTTGCGGATCCACAGACCAATAAGAACCAGCACCGAGCTGAGCAGGAAAGGGATGCGCCAGCCCCAGGAGAGAAACTGCTCTTCGCTGAAAAGGGTCATTAGCGAGACGATAAAAGTGGCCATCAGCATGCCAATGGTCACGCCCGCCTGCGGAATGCTGCCGAAAAAACCTTTGCGCTTTTCCGGTGCGTATTCGTAGGCCAGCAATAGCGCACCGCCCCATTCGCCGCCGATGCCCATTCCCTGAACGATACGTAAGGTTATCAGCAGCGCTGGCGCCCATAAACCGATCATCTCATAGGTGGGAAGCAGACCGATGGCGACCGTTGCGCCGCCCATCAGGGAGAGCGTCAGGACCAGCGTTTTCTTACGCCCGATTCGGTCGCCAATATGTGCGAAGACCACCCCGCCAATCGGGCGAATGAAAAAGGTCAACGAGAACGAGAGCCAGGAGAGGATTAAACCGATGACCGGATCGACCATCGGAAAGAAAATCTTGTTGAATACCAGCGCCGCCGCCGTACCGTAAAGGAAATAATCGAACCATTCAATGGCGCTGCCGGTGAGGCTGGCAATGAGCACCTTTTTGTTTTTCTTGAGAATTGATGTGGTGCTGCTCTCGTGCAAGGTCATCTTTTAGCTACTCCCCCAGAGTCATCACAACCCGGTGACACCTGATGATTTTCAGGTGCAACCTGGCGAGCGATGAGGTTATTTAATTGTTAAGGAAGCTAGGGTTGTATGTTGCATTTGGCAAGTCTGGTCGCCGCGTCAGGGAGCCGTTTTTGCCATTTTTACCGGCGAATCGCGCCGTTATTTAGCCGTTTATTTGAACGTATTCGCTAACAATCGGGCGTATGGTGGTGAGTTATTGAGGTGCAACCGTTCTGTTTTTGGACGTTTCTTGTTATTTCAATCTTGTTACCGCTCAGGCTTTATTAACCCTTAAAGGCGGCTCCGGTTTATCATGGTATCCACAATCCCGTGAAGTGTGACATTGGCGCAAAGGAGAGAACATGTCGGAGCATTTTCCATCACTGCCGGAGGCGACGCTAGCCGCGGCGAACCAGCTGGGGGCCTGGCTGGCGCAGCATGATTTGCCGCAGCAGCCATCAATCGATGTCGTGGTGCTGGCGGGCAATGCGGTGATCCCAACCATTGATTTCGCCTGCCAGCTGGCGGCGCATCACGCCGTTCCGCTACTGATCAGCGGTGGTATCGGGCATTCCACTTCGTTTTTATACCACGCGGTGTTGAACGATCCGCGCTATTGCACCATCCCGGTAGCCGATCGCGCCGAGGCGCACATTCTGGCCGATATTGCCCACCGGTTCTGGGCTATTCCTCGCGAATACATTGTCGTGGAAGACCGCTCCACCAACTGTGGAGAAAATGCGCGTTTTACCCGGCAAATGCTGGAACAGAGAGGTATTACGCACCGAACGGGCGTGGTGATCCAGGACCCGACCATGCAGCGGCGAACGATGGCGACCTTTGCCCGCGTCTGGCAAGACGCAGCGCATGCGCCAATGTGGCACAGCGCGCCGGGGTGTTCGCCGGTGTTGTGCAATGGCGCTAACGGCGTCACCTTTAGCGGCGATAGCAGCGGCCTGTGGCCGGTGGAACGCTATCTGGCGCTGATCCTCGGCGAGCCGCCGCGGCTGGCGGACAATCCGCAGGGTTATGGCCCGTTGGGTAAGGGATTTATCGCTCATGTGGATATTCCGCCGCAGATTATTGATGCGTGGCAGACGCTGCGCAAGGACCGTCTGCTGTCCGATACATTGAGCGCACGCCAGCTGGCTTAGCTATTAGCCTTAACGCTGTCAGTCAGCCGTTGTCTTTGGCAAGCGCAGGGATGGTCCGGACGTATCCGCCGCATTGCCCGTTTGCGTTGGCGATATCGCAAACGGGCAGGTAGTGTTACTGAATTGTGATTTTTTCAGCGCCGGCTTGGTCTGTTTTTATGAAATATCTCACAAAAACAA
Organism: Klebsiella sp. K5-306; assembly: GCF_051835185.1. Lineage (NCBI taxonomy): Bacteria > Pseudomonadati > Pseudomonadota > Gammaproteobacteria > Enterobacterales > Enterobacteriaceae > Klebsiella > Klebsiella sp. K5-306. The sequence goes on along the minus strand of NZ_JAIFJY010000009.1, from coordinate 208,910 downwards.
ACGTCCGGCCTGTCTCTTTGACCTTTGGACGATAATTTTTAACATCTATTTCACCTGTTAAAAACAATAATCCTGAGGAGCAGACCATGACAGCACCCGTTCAACACCCTATGTATATTGACGGTCAGTTTGAAGCCGGCCGCGGTGATGCATGGATTGAGGTGATCAATCCGGCCACGGAAGCGCTCATATCGCGTATTCCTGACGGCAGCGCGGAAGATGCGCAGCGCGCGATTCTCGCTGCTGAGCGCGCTCAGCCGGGCTGGGAAGCCTTACCTGCGATCGAGCGAGCGGGGTGGCTGCGTAAAATCGCTGCCGGTATCCGCGAACGGGCCGACGAGATCGCCGCGCTGATTGTCGCCGAAGGCGGGAAGATCCAGCAGCTGGCGGCGGTAGAGGTCTCCTTTACCGCGGATTACCTGGATTATATGGCCGAATGGGCGCGTCGTTATGAGGGCGAAATTGTGCAAAGCGACCGCCCGGGAGAAAACATTCTGGTATTCAAACGCGCGCTGGGCGTGACCACAGGCATCCTGCCGTGGAATTTCCCGTTCTTCCTGATTGCCCGCAAGCTGGCGCCAGCGCTGATTACCGGCAATACCATCGTAATTAAACCGAGTGAGTTTACGCCGAATAACGCCATCGCTTTTGCGCAAATCGTTCATGATATCGGCCTGCCGAAAGGGGTCTTTAATCTGGTGCTGGGCCGCGGCGAAACCGTGGGTCAGGAGCTAGCCGGCAATCCAAAGGTCGCGATGGTCAGCATGACCGGCAGCGTCACCGCAGGGGAGAAGATCATGGCCGCGGCAGCGAAAAACATCACCAAAGTATGCCTGGAGCTGGGCGGGAAAGCGCCGGCTATCGTGATGGATGATGCGGATCTTGAGCTGGCGGTAAAAGCGGTGGTCGATTCTCGCGTGATTAATAGCGGGCAGGTGTGTAACTGCGTTGAGCGCGTGTATGTGCAAAAAGGGCTATACGATCGCTTCGTTAACCGTTTGGGCGAAGCGCTGAAAGCGGTGCAGTTTGGCGATCCGGCAGCGCGCGACGATATTGCCATGGGGCCGTTGATCAATGCCGCAGCGCTGGAGCGGGTTGAGCATAAGGTAGCGAAAGCGGTGGCTCAGGGCGCACGTATCGCTCTGGGTGGGAAAGCGGTGGAGGGTAAAGGCTATTTCTATCCGCCGACGCTGCTGCTGGACGTGCGCCAGGAGATGGATATCGTTCATGAAGAGACGTTCGGTCCGGTACTGCCGGTCGTGGCGTTTGATACCCTGGAAGAGGCGCTGGCGATGGCCAACGACAGCGATTACGGGCTGACGTCATCAATCTATACCCGCGATTTGAACGTCGCGATGAAGGCGATTAAGGGGCTGAAGTTTGGTGAAACCTATATTAACCGCGAGAACTTTGAGGCGATGCAGGGTTTCCATGCCGGATGGCGTAAATCAGGGATTGGCGGCGCCGACGGGCGTCACGGCCTGAATGAGTATCTGCAAACCCAGGTGGTCTATCTGCAGGCCTGATTTAGCAGAGGAGCGGCGCGTTCCCCGGAGGCGATGCTGCGCATCTGTCCGGGCTACAGGTTACCAGCCGTCTGCGGTCTCGTAGCCCGGGCAAGGCGCGTTGCGCCGCCCCCGGGAGAAACGTGCAGAACGTGGCAGACATTCCCGGAGGCGATGCTGCGTATCTGTCCGGGCTGGAGGTTACCAGCCGTCTGCGGTCCGGTAGCCCGGGAAAGGCGCGTTGCGCCGCCCCCGGGAGTTATTTGGCGAATTTATCCAGCACGCGAATCAGCTGGGTCACGAAACCGTATTCGTTATCGTACCAGGCGACGGTTTTTACGAGCTGGAGATCGCCAACTTCTGCGATCTCCAGCTGGGTGGCGTCGTAAATTGAACCGAAATGGCTGCCGATAACGTCTGAGGAGACGATCTCCTCTTCGGTATAACCAAATGACTCATTGTTCGCCGCCGCCTCCCTCATCGCCTGATTAACCTCCTCGGCGGTCACTTTTTTCTCCAGCACCGACACCAGTTCGGTCACCGAACCGGTTTTGGTCGGCACGCGCTGAGCGTGGCCTTTCAGCTTGCCGCTAAGTTCAGGGATGACCAGACCGATAGCTTTCGCCGCCCCGGTGGTATGCGGAATGATATTTTCCGCCGCCGCGCGGGATGCGCGTAAATCTTTGCCGCGCGGGCCATCAACCAGCGACTGGGTGCCGGTATAGGCGTGAATCGTGGTCATGGTTCCCACTTTAATACCAAAGGCGTCATTCAGCACTTTCGCCATCGGCGCCAGGCAGTTGGTGGTGCAGGATGCTACAGAAATTATTGTATCGTTGGCGTCCAGCGTATCGTCGTTAACGTGATAGACGATGGTCTTCATATCGCCCGCCGGCGCGGAGATCAGAACTTTTTTGGCACCGGCGGTCAGATGCGCCTGCGCTTTCTCTGATGAAGTGTAAAAGCCGGTACACTCCACAATAAGTTCAGCGCCCGTTGCTTTCCACGGAATATGCCGGGCCTCTTTTTCGGCATAAACGGTGATTTTTTTGCCATCAACGATCAGCGCATCTTCAGTAAAATCAACGCTCCAGGGGAAAGGTCCGTAGTTAGAGTCGTGCTTTAGCAGGTAGGCCAGCACTTTCGGTGAGGTGAGATCGTTAATGGCGACCACCTCTAAGGAACTATTAACCTCCAGTAACCGGCGCAGCACCAGCCGTCCAATACGCCCAAATCCATTAATCCCGAGTTTGCTCATGAAGAATCTCCAGGTCAGTTGAATCGTGATGTGAAAACTTCTCCAGGCTTAGTCCAGCAGTCAGGATAGGGCAACCAGCGAATTTTTTGCCGCGAGAAAGGTGGCCGCTAAATATAGCGGGAAAAGCGTGTAAATCCGGGAGGTTGAGGGTATGACGGAAACGGCTAATAATTTTTTGTTTCAGCGTTATACGCCACGGGCATATTGGCTGCGCAGAGAAAAGGAAAGGGCGGACCCGTAAAGACCCGCCCGAGGGCGATTATCTGGCCAAAGCGCCTGATTCAGCAAAAGCGGCTAGCGCGGCGCCGTCAAGACGATAGCGCACCCATTCACTTTGCGGCAGCGCGCCAATGCTCAGATAAAAATCGATGGCTGGCTGGTTCCAGTCGAGCACGCTCCACTCTAACCGGCCGCATTCTCTTTTAACCGCTAGCTGAGCAATGGTGCGCAAGAGTGCTTTTCCCGCGCCGTTGCCGCGAAACTCGGGCGAGACGTACAGGTCTTCCATATAGATGCCATTGCGTCCGAGCCAGGTGGAATAGCTGGTGAAGAACACCGCATACCCAGCGACCTTATTTTCTATCTCGCAGATCAGCGCTTCCGTTTTGCTGTCGCTGGCGAAAAGGGTGGCCTGGATCTCCTCGACCGTGGTAACCACCTGCTCCGGCGCTTTTTCATACACTGCGAGCTCATAAATCATGTCATAAATTGCTTTTGCGTCCGCCGGGCTGGCCTGACGAATGGTCATATTCATTGAATTACCTGTTGTGCCGTCGTGAGTTTGATACCGCAAAGCATAAACGTTAAGGTTAGAAGAATTAAGTGCAATGAAATCACTGAATGATGAATATTATGCATCCCGCCCTTCGCCGTCTTGATTTAAACCTGCTGCCGGTATTCGAGGCGGTCTACCGCTATCGCTCGGTCCGCCTGGCGGCGGAAGAGTTAGCAATGAGCACATCGGCGTTAAGCCACGCGCTATCCAGGCTGCGCGCGGCGCTTAACGATCCGCTTTTTTATCGTGAGGGTCACCGCATGTGCCCCAGCGTATATGCGACCCAGCTCGCGCCGTCGATATCATCTGCGTTAAAGTTTTTAAATCAGGAGCTCACCCCGCAGCCAAAGTTTGTCGCTTCCGCCAGTACCGACTGCCTACAGATCGCGATCACGGATTTCACCGCGCAGTGCGTTTTTCCAACCCTGATGTCCAGACTTCACCACCAGGCGCCGGGTTTGCGTTTCGAACTGCGTTATCTGCCGCATAGTCCGGCGCTGACGGAACTGCTGGCCGGAGAGGTGGACCTGGCGTTGGGTTTCAGCGCGCTCAATGAAGCGGAACATCCGGAACTGGATGAGATTCGCTGGCTGCAGGATGACTATGTTGCGATGAGTAACGAAAGGCGGAACAGACTCACGCTGGCGGATTATCTGGCGGCCCAGCATCTGGTGGTCACTCCGTGGAATGAAAGCCAGGGGGTTCTCGATGTGCAGCTGGCGAAAATGGGCTTCACGCGACATATCACCATCAAAACCCCCTCAATGCTGAGCGCACCGTTTATTATTGCGCAAAGTGAACTGTTGATGGCGATGCCGCGCTCGGCTGCTGAAAAGATGCTCGCAACCGCCGGGTTGAAGATTTTTGAACTGCCGTTTGAGGTGCCGCCATTTGAAGTGAAAATCTATTCCCATAAGCGCAGCGGTCAGCGCGGCGCAAGCCAGTGGCTGAAAGACACGCTGCGGGAGTGGGCGGCGCCGGAGGGCATCTGATGGCGGGTTTGACGAGTCAGCGATATATGCTTAACTCATGATATCAGAAATGTAAAATCTGTGTTAACAATCAAGGCGTGCATTGACTCTACGCGCTGCGCCGCTCATCCATAAAAGATAAGAGAGACAAATTGAAATTAGCCGGACCTCATCCAGATGAACTGCGTCGTCTGCAATCGCTGCGGGCATCCGGGTTACTGAATAGCGGAAAAGAAGAGCGCTTCGATCGCCTGACCAGGCTGGCGCGTACGCTTTACGATCTGCCGGTGGCGTCGATTAGCCTCGTCGGGGAGAACACCCTGCATGTAAAATCCTGCGCCGGACTTGATGTGGATACGCTGCCGAGGGATATCACCTTCTGCGCGCACACCATTCTGCAAACCGATCCTTTGATCGTCAACGACCTGCAGCAGGATATGCGCTTTCACGATAACCCGCTGGTGACGGAAGCGCCGTTTATTCGCTTTTATGCCGGGTATCCGGTTCAGCTACCTGACGGCGCGACGGTAGGTTCGTTCTGCCTTATGGATCATAAGCCGCGCGCTTTTTCCGGACATGAAATTCAGATATTGAGTGACCTGGCCGCCATTGTAGAAGATGAATTCAAAGTGCTGGACGCGGCGACCGCCGACGAACTGACGGGGTTATTTAACCGGAGGGGATTTTTGTCGTTAGCGGAGTATGCGCTGTTAACAGCCAGACGGCGAAGTGAACCGGCGAGCCTGGTGTTTATCGACCTCGATCGCTTTAAGCTGATTAACGATACCTGGGGCCATGAGCAAGGGGATAAAGCCCTGACGGCAATCGCCGATGTGATGAAGTCTACCTTCAGAGAGTCGGATTTAATTGCCAGACAGGGCGGCGATGAGTTTATCATCCTGCTTGCCAATACCGCCCAGCAGGCCGCGAACAAGGCGATGGAGCAGCTTAGCCAGAATGTTGCCGAGTATAATCAGCAAGCGGGTAATCCGTGGCAGCTGGCGTTCTCATGGGGCTGCGTTGAATACGATCCCCATGAGCACCATAGTCTCAATGACATCGTTGCAGTGGCCGACCGGCGGATGTATCAGGCTAAAACGAGCCATGGCGCAGAGCGCCGGTAGGCGTGTCGCCCGGCGTCGTCTGCCGGGCGTCTGCGGCATCCCCTGCGGTTCAGGCGGGTGATCGCCGCAGCTTGCGCAATCTTAGTGGAGTCCAAGACGGATCAATTCAACGGGCTCGAATTTGCCTTCAGCGCCTTCAACTTCTACTGTCTTATTACGACGCAGCTGGGCAGGAGTAAGACCATTGGCATGTATAGCAACAATTTTACCGGTTTTACCCGTCCCGTTAATCATTACCTGACTACCGTTAGTAATAGGGTTGCGGTTACGATCGTAAGTGATCATGGCTATTTCTCCTCTTAATAATCTGCAAATAAAACTCCGCTTAACCACCAGGCTTACTCCCGGCAACGGACGTATTACAAATACGCCTCTGAGGCTGGCGTTTTTTTGTTTTTGATCAACATCACACTTTTTAGCGGTCAGCGAAGGCCATTTCCTGACCGTTCGTCCGCGCGTTATGCTTCTGCAGGTCTTTGACTTTGTACACTATGGTTGCGGATGCTCAGGTTGCAGACGCGGTTGCGGCTGCTAAACTTTTGGCGGGCATAACGGAGCGGAACGATGAACAACAAAGACGAGCAAACGGGGCTGATCGGGCTTGCGATTGGCGCAGCGGTCATTGGCCTGGTGTCTGACCAGAAGCCAATTAATCGGGAAAGTATTGTTGAGGAACTGATGCGGTTAGGCAGGCAGAAGGGAGATGGCGTCGAGGACGAGATTTTTAAAAAAGCGGCAACGCTGGTGCGAAAGGGGATATAAACCCCGATAAAGAGATAAACGAAGCCCGGGTATCAGAAAACCCGGGATTACACCGGGAGCAAAGTCATCATTAGCCAGGCTAAAAAAATGCATATCAGCGTCATATACCAGACAAAACTCATTTTACCACCTGACTCTACAGCGCCATGCCAATCACTGCGTTAACCACGGATGAAGCCATTAACACGCCGCCAACGATATAACAGGTTCGGTTCTTTCGGCTCGCGGCTAAGGCCAGAAGAACAATAGCTGCGGCAAAGAATGGGATAGCTATGATGCTAAATGTGTTCATGATTCCCTGAGGCCTTATTCGTCAATATTCCCGCAAGTGGCTTCGCGGTTAAGAAGGCATAGACCGCGATTCGAAATCTACCGGAACCCGGTTAATCTTCCTGCATCCACATATCGGCTTCTTCAAACATTTCCTGCACGGCGCGGCTGATCTGCTCCTTCTCGTGCTTGCTGGCGTCGGTATTAATCGAAGCTAAAGTCATCATCGGTTTTACGCGGACGTCGGCATCGGGAAAAATGCGGTGAACTCGCTTCGTCAGCTCATTAAGAATGATCTCTTTAGCGCCGGCCAATCCCTCGAAATTTCTTTTGTCATAAATCAGTTCTACAAACATGCGTTATCCCGGTTATTTTGATGACAGCCAGTATTGTACTGTAATTATATACAGCGTCAAGGCGACAGAATAAGTTCCTCGCGCAGGCGCGATCTCTGCTTTTGCATCAAATGCCGGAGTAGGGCAATTGTTTTTTTATAAGTACGTAAAAGTTAATGAATTTTTAATAAAAGGTGGTTATGTTGACTCCATCACCATCTTTTTAAGGGTTTTCCATGCGCGATAAATACTCTGGCCTGCAGATAGGCATCCACTGGCTGGTTTTTTTATTAGTGATTGGCGCGTACGCGGCGATGGAGCTGCGGGGCTTTTTCCCGCGCAGCGCGCGGCCTGCCATTAATATGATTCACGTCTCGTGCGGTATTTCTATCTTTGTTCTGATGGTGGCGCGCCTGCTCGTGCGCCTGAAATCACCGGCGCCGCCGATAGTCCCCAAACCATCGCCGATGATGACCGGCTTCGCGCATCTCGGGCATCTGGTGATCTATCTGCTGTTTATCGCGCTGCCGATCATCGGCATAGTCATGATGTACTATCGCGGCAACCCGTGGTTCGCTTTTGGTCTGACCATGCCGCACGCAGCGGAAAGCGACTTTGAACTGGTGGATAATCTGAAAGCGTGGCATGAGCTGCTGGCCAATACCGGCTACTTTATTATCGGCCTGCACGCGCTGGCGGCGCTGATGCACCATTATTTCTGGAAAGATAACACGCTGCTGCGGATGATGCCGCGTAAGCGTTAAACCCCGCTAAACCCGCTTCGGCGGGTTTTTTGTCGCTCTTTATTTTAATTGTGATAAAAATGTTATCAACAATAAAAAAAGGGGAAGGGTATGAAAGTCAGACTTGCCATCGCAGAAGAGGCTCCGGCCCTTTGGGAAGTTCGTAATCAGGCGATTCGCCACGGCTGCCGTGAAAGCTATGCTGCGGAAGTCCTCCAGGCCTGGACTCCCGACAACATGCCTGAAGGTTATCGCCATGCGGTGCGCGATAATCCATTTTTTGTTGTTGATGATGGGCAGGGCAAGCCAGTCGCCAGCGGCTATCTGGATATCAAAGCGGGTAGCGTTGAAGCCATATTTACTTTGCCGACCTGGGAGGGTAAAGGCTGCGCCAGCATGATTATGGCGGCGATTATCGGGGAGGCGAAACAACGCAAGTTCAGGCACATTACCCTCGATGCAACGCCAAACGCGGCCGGTTTTTATCTGCGCCTGGGATTCACTTCAACCGGCGAAAAGCGCTGGCATTCGAACATGGCGAACGCCGACTTACGCTGTGAATCGATGATCCTTAGCCTCGACTGAGCGCAAATTCTCGCCGCTATGCTACGGTTAAAGCGGCGAAGCCATTTGCCTCATGGCAATAATAAATATAGTATACCCCCCTATATGATATGGAGGGCGACACCATGCCACATTCACCTGAAGATAAAAAGCGTGCCCTCAGCCGGGTAAGGCGCATCCGCGGCCAGGTTGAAGCGCTCGAGCGGGCGCTGGAATCTGGCGAACCCTGTATGACCATTCTGCAACAGATTGCCTCTATTCGCGGCGCCGCTAACGGCCTGATGGGGGAGATGGTTGAGATTCATCTGCAGGACGAACTGGTTAGCGGCGAAACGACGCCAGACCAGCGCGCCGCCAGAATGGCGGAAGTCGGGCATCTGCTACGATCCTATTTAAAATAAAATCACCACGAGGAAGAGAGATATGAAATCACGTGCAGCCGTCGCGTTTGGCCCAGGCCAGCCGCTTTCAATCGTTGAGATTGACGTCGCGCCGCCGAAAAAGGGCGAAGTGCTGGTGAAGATCACCCATACCGGCGTATGCCATACCGATGCTTTCACCCTCTCCGGCGACGATCCGGAAGGCGTCTTCCCGGCGGTGCTGGGTCATGAAGGCGGCGGTATTGTCGTCGAGGTTGGCGAAGGCGTAACCAGCCTGCAGCCGGGCGACCACGTTATTCCGCTCTACACCGCCGAATGCGGCGAATGTAAATTCTGTAAATCAGGCAAAACCAACCTCTGTCAGGCGGTTCGTGCTACCCAGGGTAAAGGCCTGATGCCGGACGGCACTACCCGTTTCTCTTATAACGGTGAACCAATCTACCACTACATGGGGACCAGCACCTTTAGCGAATACACCGTAGTGGCCGAAATTTCGCTGGCCAAAGTAAACCCGCAGGCGCCGCTGGACAAAGTCTGCCTGCTGGGCTGCGGCGTCACGACCGGCATCGGCGCGGTGCACAACACGGCGAAAGTGAAAGAGGGCGATACCGTCGCCGTTTTCGGGCTTGGCGGCATTGGTCTGGCGGTGATTCAGGGTGCGGTACAGGCGAAAGCCGGGCGCATTCTGGCGGTGGATACTAACCCGGAAAAATTCACCCTCGCCAAAGAAATGGGCGCCACCGACTTTATCAACCCAAATGACTACGATAAGCCGATTCAGGATGTGATTGTTGAGCTGACCGACGGCGGCGTCGACTTTAGCTTCGAGTGTATCGGTAACGTGAACGTGATGCGCGCGGCGCTCGAATGCTGCCATAAAGGCTGGGGCGAAAGCGTGATTATTGGCGTTGCTGGCGCAGGCCAGGAGATCAAAACGCGGCCATTCCAGCTGGTTACCGGGCGCGTCTGGCGCGGCTCCGCCTTCGGCGGCGTCAAGGGACGCACTCAGCTGCCGGGCATGGTGGAAGACGCGATGGCGGGCAAAATTCGCCTCGACCCGTTTATTACCCACCGTATGCCGCTGGATCGGATCAACGAAGCTTTTGACCTGATGCATGAAGGGAAATCAATTCGTACCGTCATCCATTTCGGTGATAACTGATTTTTCAGTCCAAACATAACCCGGGCTTGCCCGGGTTATTTCTGAATATACGCTATTCTCGCCGCAAATTTTCATAACCGCTATGCCACCGCCGCTGTTCCCGACGCTCCCGTTCTCGCTGAATATCTGATTTTTCATCTTCCCAGACCGCGCAGTGCGGGCCGCTAAAAACCTCGCAGGGCGGCTGGTCAGTGGTGAGCGGGTTGGCCGTTTTCTCTTCCCAGATCGTCGGATCGCGCAGGTCCACTTCCGGGGCCTTCAGCGCCTGTGCGGAGGCAGCGGCTAACGCCAAAACGGTGCCTGCGAGCAGGCGGCAGGTTGAACTCTTCATCCATTATCCTTGTTCAGTTTTTATTATTGATAACCATTCGCAATAATAACATGACTGAATGAAAATGGCGCGTTCAGGGAGATGAGAAGACAATTTCGCTGTCGTGATGTCGTGATGTCGTGATGTCGTGATGTCGTGATGTCGTGATGTCGTGATGTCGGGTAGCGGCTGGCGCCTGACCCGACCTGCAACACCGTGGATAACCACCGCTGGTAGGCACAGTAAGGCGTTTACGCCACCGGGCAATATCCAGGAAAGGTACTTCGCCAGTAAAAAGGGCCCCGGCTGGGGCCCTGAGGATTACTTCTGCTCCGGGAGCGCGTAGGCAATAATATAATCGCCGCGGTCCGGGGACTGGCGAGCGCCGCCCGCATTGATGATGATGTACTGCTTACCGGTTTTCGGCGAGACATAGGTCATCGGGCCGGACTGGCTGCCGACCGGCAGACGCGACTTCCAGATCTCTTTCCCGTTGGCGGTATCAAACGCGCGCAGGTAGAAGTCCTGGGTACCCGCGAAGAACAGCAGGCCGGACTGGGTGGCAAGCGAAGCGCCCAGCGTCGGCATGCCGATAGGGATCGGCATATGCATGCGGATCCCCAGCGGACCGGTGTCCTCTACGGTGCCCACCGGAACCTGCCACACCAGCTTGCCGGTTTTCAGATCGACCGCTGACATTGTGCCGAACGGCGGTTTCTGGCAAGGAATGCCCAGCGGCGACAGGAAGCGCTCGCGCATGGCGCCGAACGGGGTGCCTTCCATCGGCACTATCCCCATTTCGATACCGCTGGCGTCTTTCGCCACGTTGGCGCGCGGAACCATATAGTTGGCGAGGCCAAGGCGCATATCGTTGACGAACATCAGGCTATTATTCGGGTCAACCGACACGCTGCCCCAGTTCATCCCGCCCAGCGAGCCAGGATACTGCAGCGAACGATCTTCGCCCGGAGGGGTGAAGACACCCTGATGGCGCATCTCTTTAAACTGAATGCGGCACAGCAACAGGTCGACAGGCGTCGCGCCCCACATATCCGACTCTGTCAGCGTCTCGTTGCCGATCATCGGCATGCCAACGGAATAGGGCTGGGTCGGGGAGTAGCGCTCGCCTTTGACGTTGCCCGCAGGGACAGGGCGTTCCTCAACTTTGGCGACTGGTTCACCGGTGGCGCGATTGAGCATAAAGATCATGCCCTGTTTACTGGTTTGCACCAGTACCGGGGTGGTGCCGCCTTTACCGTCAGGAAGATCGTACAGCAGCGGTTGCGAAGGCAGGTCGAAGTCCCAGAGATCGTGGTGGGTGGTCTGATAATGCCAGCGTACCTGTCCGGTCGTCGCATCAACGGCCACGATGGAAGAGCTGTATTTATCGTCCAGCGCGGTACGTTCGCCGCCAAAGAAGTCTGGGGTAGCGTTACCGGTAGGCAGGTAAATCAGATTCAGCTTCGCGTCATAGGACATGGCCGACCAGACGTTCGGCGTACCGCGGGTGTAGGTTTGCCCTGCAGGCGGTTCACCGGTCAGGTTCGGGTTGCCCGGATCCCATGCCCACGCCAGCTTGCCGGTGTGAACATCATAGGCGCGAACCACGCCCGGAGGCTCGCCGGTGGAGAAGTTATCCGCCACGCGACCGCCAACCACGACCACGTTACCCGCCACCAGCGGCGTAGAGGTTTGCTGGTAGTAACCTGCTTTGATTTCCCCCATCCCCACGCTAAGGTCAACGATACCGTGGTCGCCGAATGCGTCGCACAGTTTACCGTTATCGGCATCAATGGCGATCAGACGGGCGTCGGTAGTTGGCAGGAACAGACGGCGGGAGCAGGCGGCCGGCTGCGTATCGGCGGCCGGCTGCGTATCGGCGGCAGAGGACACCTGGGCCTGGCTGTCTTCGTAATAGCCTAAACCACGGCAGCGCTGCCAGTTCGGCGCGGTGGCTTTTGAATCATAGCGCCACTTCTCTTTACCGCTATCGACATCCAGCGCCAGTACTTTGCTGTAGGGCGTACAGACGTAAAGCGTATCGCCAATCTGCAGCGGCGTATTCTGGTCTTCCGCGCCGGAGCCATTGCTCTGTGGGATATCGCCGGTATGGGCGATCCAGGCGACCTGCAGCTGGTTCACGTTCTGTTTGTTAATCTGGTCGAGGGCGGCGAAGCGATCGCCGTGGGTGGTGTTGCCCCAGTGCGCCCAGTTCTTCTGCTGCTCGCCGGCGGCGACCGGTTTAACCGGCACCGCCTCGCTGGCGCTGACCAGAGGCTGAGATTTGAACATCCAGCCGAAACTTGCCAACAGGACCACTGCCAACACCGCTGCCAGGCCAAACGCGGGCCCTTTATTCGCAGGCTGGCGGGAAAGGAACGGCCACACCAGCGCGCACAGGAAGGCCAGCACGCCGAGCGCGAACAGGCGCGAGAACAGCGGCCAGTAAGTCCATCCCGCGTCGCTAATCGCCCAGACGATCGAGACGATAAACGCCAGCCCATACAGCAGTATGCCGCCGCGACGGTTGCGGAAAATGAGCGCTGAGGCGATCACCATCACCAGGCCCATAATCGCAAAATAGAACGTCCCGCCGACCGAGGCGAGCTTTGCACCAAGAATACCGATAGCCAGACCGATGATCAGCATCAGTCCGGCGAGAAGCCACTGCAGGATCCGTGGGAACCCTCGCGGCACGTTGCCAGTTGCCATTTTTGTCTCCTTAACCACCCCTGAACAGGCGTGAACCAGATGAATCAAATTTTCAAGTTAACTCTTTTGAATGAAGTGACCGTGGCCTTCATAAAAGCGGGTTTTTTGCTGTTATTGATTTCGAGTGAACCATTTGGTGAAATCGTGGCTATGATAGATCTGTTAAATAAATTTGCGCAATTGTTAATGAATGATTTCGCACTAATTGATTATTGTGATGAATGACGTTAGTGAATCGCTGGAAAAAGAGGCTGCGTTTCCCCGGCGGCTGGAGGGGCGGCGCCGGGAGAAAAGCGGAAGACGCCGGTCAGACCGGCATAGATTTGCGAATGGCGCTCAGCAACGTTTGGCTACCGGCGGTGAGGGTGGCATCCACGCGGGTCAGAATACCGATAGGTTCGCCAGCGCCCTGAGTGGGTATGGGCAGCGCGGCGAGCAGTCCACGGCGCAGATCGTCCTTCACCGCGCCGGAGGGGACGAACCACACGTAGTCGTAATCGACGGTGAGCTGGCGCGAGAGCGAGGCCGACAGCGTTTCGATGCAGCCAGTGGGAATTTTACAGCCCTGGCTTTGCAGCAGGGCTTCCGCATTCTGTCGCGGCAGTGTGCCTTTTGGCGATACCACCACCGGCCACTCCATCACCCGGCTTAGGGTAACGGTTTCCTGCAGCAGCGGGTGCCCCGGACGAACCACCAGCTTCAGCGATTCAAGAAACAGCAGCTCATAGTTCAGACCGCTCATCAACTCCGGATCGGACATTCTTCCGATGCCGATATCGATTTCTCCCGATTTCAGGCCCGCCAGCAGCATGGTGTTATTCATGGTCGCGACCTGCAGGGTGATATCCTTTTGCTGCTGGTGAAACTGGCCAATCACCGAGGGCAGAATCCCCAGCGCAGCGGTTGGCAGCGCTCCGATACGCACGATGTCGTTGCTGAGGCCTTCTTTACGATTCAGCGCTTGCCCGGCGGTATTGAGCGCGTCCAGCACTTTCACCGCATGGGTAAGAAACTGTTCCCCGACCAGCGTGAGCTGAGCGCCAAGGCGTCCGCGCTCAAACAGCCGCGTACCGGTAAGCTGCTCCAGTTCATTCAGGGTTTTGGACAAAGCCGGTTGGCTAAGGTTTAAGGTTTCAGCCGCGCGCCCAAGAGTTCCCTGTTGAGCGACGGCCACGAAGGTATGTAGATGGCGCAAGCGAATGCGCTGACTGAAAAGACCATTTTTTTGCATAATCAATGTTAAGAACTGAGGCTGACCGGTGACAAGTAAGGGTGTTTAAATTTGTTAACTTCATAGCAAAATATTATTAACATTTTATATTATTATTTTACAAGTTGATTTTGTTGAGATTGTGGAAAAGCGCCGCCTCTGGCTGGCAGAGGCGGAGAAGGAACGGGCAAATTTAGATATCGAAGAACACGGTTTCGTTGTCGCCCTGTAAGTGAATATCGAAGCGATAAACGATTTCCGTGCCGCGCACTTCGCGCTGCCCGATGAGGGTCTGACGGCGAACTTCCCACTCAATCAGATTGAGTACCGGATCGGCCTGATTAGCGTCCTGCTCGTCGGAGAAGTACATCCGCGTATTAAGGCCAATGTTTATTCCGCGCGCCACCACCCATAAATTGACGTGAGGGGCCATTACGCGGCCATCACGGCCCACCACGGCGCCGGGTTTAATGGTTTCGAAGCGCCAGATACCGCTGGTAAAGTCCGAGCAGCTGCGCCCCCAGCCGCGAAACTCCGCATCCAGCTTTTTGTTTTGCTGCCGATCGTCCGGGTGATTGTAGCGCCCGGCGGCGTTGGCCTGCCAGATTTCCAGTAGCACATCGCGCACCGGCGTTCCGGAGCCATCGATGACTCTGCCTTCAATGGTAATGCGCTCACCCTCGGTCGCAGGGGTCGTCAGCGTTGGGCCAAAGTTATTCTCAAAGATATGAAATCCCGCGGCGTCCGGCGCCAGGCCGATATGCACATAAGGACCGGCGGTTTGTGAAGCGGTTTCGGGTAAAAAATCTCTCATCGGGCGGCCCCCTGCGTGCGGTTTTCAAACAGCGTGGCGCGGTGGCCGCGCAGCACGAGATCAAAACGGTAAGCCAGCGAGTCCAGCGGTACGGCGGCATGGGTATCCAGCTCGGCGATCAGCGTCCTGATGGCATCGTCGTTATTGATGGTTTTGACGATAGGACACTGTTTGATCAGCGGGTCGCCTTCAAAATACATCTGCGTAATTAAACGCTGTGCCCAGGCGTCTCCGGAGAGAGAGAAGTGAATATGCGCCGGGCGCCAGTCGCTTACCTGGTTGCGCCACGGGTAGGGACCGGGTTTGATGGTGCGAAAACAATAATAGCCGTTCTCGTCGGTCAGCACGCGTCCACAGCCGCCAAAGTTCGGGTCGATCGGCGCCAGATATTGATCCTTTTTATGTCGGTAGCGTCCGCCAGCGTTGGCCTGCCAGACTTCGACCAGCGTATTTTTCATCGGCCGACCGAATCCATCGCGTACGTAGCCGTGCACAATAATCCGCTCGCCAATCGGCAGGCCGTCTTTGGCGTAATTCAGGATCAGGTCGTTATCGAGCGCGCCGAGATCGTCGCTACTGAAAACCGGCCCGGTGATTTCCGAAAGTGAATTCTGTAGGGAGATGAGCGCATTGCGCGGCGAGCGCAGAACGCTGGTTTTATAGCCCGGCGCGTAAGCCGGAGGATGGCTGCTATAGTCGCGATGCAGAACCTCGCGCGGTGACCATTTGTCGTTCATCAGGGTACTCCGTTTTATCGGTAGAGAGGCATATCGTTGTTATGTCGCCACAAGCAGTGTGTGTAAATGTTTTGTTAATTTAAAGTGAAATTAAAGGGTGTTTAACATAACTATTGGTTATGAAGTGTTCAGGTGAAATTAAACGGGCAGCTACCGGCATCACAGTTTGTAAATTCTTCCCACCGTCTTCAGACAGCTTTTCTACACTCCAGGGAGAATTCACTGGAGGTAAGACATCATGGCGAACACCATCACGGCTGATGAGATTCGGGAGTGCTTTTCGCAGGCGATGTCGGCGATGTACCAGCAGGAAGTTCCGCAGTACGGGACGCTACTGGAGCTGGTGGCCGACGTTAACCTGGCTATTCTGGAGAATAACCCGAAGCTGCATGAACAACTGGCTAACGCCGATGAACTGGCGCGGCTGAACGTTGAACGCCACGGCGCGATCCGCGTTGGTACGGCGGAGGAATTGGCGACCTTGCGTCGCATGTTTGCCATTATGGGAATGTATCCCGTTAGTTATTACGATCTGTCGCAGGCTGGCGTGCCGGTTCACTCCACCGCGTTTCGTCCCGTTGATGACGCCGCGCTGGCGCGCAACCCGTTTCGTATTTTTACCTCGCTTCTGCGCCTTGAGCTTATCGCTAATGACGCGTTGCGTAAGCGGGCGGCACAAATCCTTTCCGGGCGCGATATCTTCACCCCACGCTGTCGTGAACTGATTGCGCTTTATGAACAGAAAGGAGAATTCACCGCCGCAGAGGCCCGGGAGTTCGTCGAACAGGCGCTGGAAACCTTTCGCTGGCATCGACAGACCCTCGTCGATGAAGAAACCTATCATGCGCTGCACGATGAGCACCGGCTGATTGCCGATGTCGTCTGTTTCCCCGGCTGCCACATCAATCATCTGACTCCGCGCACCCTGGATATCGATCGGGTACAGGCGCTGATGCCTGAATGCGGCATCGCCCCAAAGGCGTTGATAGAAGGGCCGCCGCGCCGCGAAGTGCCTATTTTACTGCGCCAGACCAGCTTTAAGGCTCTCGAGGAGCCGGTGATGTTTGCCGGAGAGCATAAAGGCACGCATACCGCTCGCTTTGGTGAAATCGAGCAGCGCGGGATTGCCCTGACGCCGAAAGGCCGCGCGCTCTACGATCGTCTTCTGGGCGAGGCGGGGGTGGGTAAGGATAACCTCAACCATCAGCGTCATCTGCAGGAGGTGTTTAGCGCGTTTCCGGACAGCGAATTCCTGCTGCGTCAGCAGGGACTGGCATACTTCCGCTACCGCCTGACCCCTGCCGGAGAAGCCCATCGTCAGGCGTTTCGCCCCGGAGACGATCCGCAGCCGCTGATCGAACGCGGCTGGGTGATTGCGCAACCGATTATTTATGAAGACTTTTTACCGGTAAGCGCCGCCGGGATATTTCAGTCGAATCTGGGCAACGAGGTGCAGACCCGCAGCCACGGCAACGCCAGCCGGGAGGCCTTTGAGGAGGCGCTGGGCTGCGCGGTTTATGACGAGTTCACCCTCTATCAGCAGGCGGAAGAGCGCAGCAAACGACGTTGCGGTCTGCTGTAAAATCAGTACTCTGCTGGCATGAGTCGTTAAAGGAAGCAGGTCATGCAGAATCCGTCCACCCCGCTGGTGAAAACCCGGCAGGGGATACTATCCGGCACCTCTGAAGAGAACATTCATATCTGGCGCGGTATTCCCTATGCCGCGCCGCCCGTCGGCGATCTTCGCTGGCGCGCGCCGCAGCCTGCTGCCCGCTGGCAGGGCGTGCGCCGGGCAGAGACCTTCTCGGCCTCCAGCTGGCAGGATATTGAATACTGCCGCGAGCTCGGCGGCGGCGATCCCGGCAGCTTTTCCGAAGATTGCCTCTACCTTAATGTCTGGTCGCCCGCCGCCCGATCGCAGCCGCTGCCGGTTATGGTCTGGCTGCACGGCGGGGGCTATACCATCGGCGCGGGAAGTTTGCCGCCCTATGACGGCAAAGCCTTAGCTTCCCGCGGCGTGGTAGTGGTGACGGTCAATTACCGGCTCGGGCATCTGGGCTTTTTTGCTCATCCGGCGCTGGAAGGGGAAGACGGCGAGCGTATCTATAACTTCGCGCTACTCGATCAGATCGCCGCCCTGCAGTGGGTGCAGGAGAACATTCACGCCTTTGGCGGCGATGCGGCTAACGTGACGCTGTTCGGCGAATCCGCCGGCGCGCGCAGCGTGCTGTCGCTGATGGTTTCGCCAAAGTCCAGAGGCTTGTTCCATAAAGCGATAATCCAGAGCGGCTATACCTTGCCCGATCTGCCGCGAGAGAAGGCGCTGGCGAAGGGGCAGCTTATTGCGGAACACTTTTCTTTGCCGCAGGCCAGCGCCGAACAGCTGCGGGCGATTCCGGCGCAAGCGTTCTGGTCGTTGACCGCGCCGTTGACCATCGGCCCGGCGCCTGTGGTTGGCGATGCCGTGCTGCCGCAGCCGATGCTGGAGACTTTTTTTAGCGGACGTCAGCATCCCCTGCCGGTGATGATCGGTTCGAACAGCGATGAGGCGAGCGTCATGGCGGTGTTTGGCGTCGATATCGCCGGGCAGATCCAGAAGCTTCGCCGTGAACGCCGTTTCGGTCTGGGTCTAATTAAATTGCTCTATCCCGGCGTGAAGGGAGATGAAGCGCTGGGGCGCGAAGTTTGCCGGGATATGGCCTTTACCACTCTGGGCTATGTGGTGATGCAGGCTCAGCAGCGAGTAGGGCAACCGTGCTGGCGCTACTGGTTTGACTACGTGGCCGAGGCGGAACACCAGACCTATCCGCACGGCGCGTGGCACGGTAATGAAGTGGCATACGTTTTTGACAATCTCGACCTTGCCGAGCCGGTACGAAATTATGCCAACGATCGCGACAGAGACTTTGCCGCCCGGGTCGCCGACTATTGGGCGAACTTCGCTCGCTTCGCCGGCAATGACTGTCATGAACTCTCAGGGCCGGTACGCTGGCCCGCCAGCGTGCGCGGACGGGATCGCCTGCTGCGAATCGGGCTGCACAAACGGGCCGGCTTTAAGGTGGAGAACCGCTTTATGCGCGCGCGTCTGGCGCTGTTTCGTCGGGTCATGAAGCATCATGTGACGCTGGATTAACATTATTCACAAAATCTCCGCTAGCCGGGTGGCGTTCTGCAAATGGGACAATGCGTCCCACTTTCGGCGGCTAATCCTCAGCCAGTGATTACACTATGATCAGCCTTATTAACACCATCTCCGCAGAACCGGCGTTCTGACGGAAAATCTGACGTTAAAATGAGGAAGAAATCATGGCCAAACCGTATGTTCGTCTGGATAAAAATGATGCCGCCGTGCTGCTGGTCGATCACCAGACCGGATTGCTTTCACTGGTGCGCGATATTGATCCTGATAAATTCAAGAACAACGTCCTTGCCCTTGGCGACCTGGCGAAGTATTTCGGTCTGCCGACCATCCTGACCACCAGCTTCGAAAACGGCCCTAATGGTCCGCTGGTGCCTGAGCTGAAAGAGCAATTCCCGGATGCCCCCTATATTGCGCGCCCGGGTAATATTAACGCCTGGGATAACGAAGATTTCGTTAAGGCAGTGAAAGCGACGGGCAAGAAGCAGCTGATCATTGCCGGGGTGGTGACGGAAGTGTGCGTGGCTTTTCCGGCGCTATCGGCTATTGAAGAGGGGTTTGATGTATTTGTGGTGACCGACGCTTCCGGCACCTTTAACCCGATTACCCGCGATGCGGCCTGGGATCGGATGTCGCAGGCTGGCGTGCAGCTGATGTCGTGGTTTGGCGTTGCCTGCGAACTGCATCGCGACTGGCGTAATGATATCGAAGGACTGGGCACGCTGTTCTCCAACCATATCCCGGATTATCGCAACCTGATGACCAGCTTTAATCTTCTGAATCAAAAATAAGCTTCTCTGCGGCCGGCGCTCGGCTGGCCGCTTCCCCTTTCTCTTCACTGTCGCTGAATTAAGCAGCAAACGCCGCCGGTTGGCGAAATCATCGCCGCCCCTGGCTATCGGCAATTCGGTCTGGTCCGGTGGACATATTTTTTTCACCTGATTTCTGCCCTCAACAATTGGATTATCAATCGTTTTTGTCTAGAGTGAGCGACATTCACGACGCATGGGTTTGTTACGTCGCGTCTCAATTCACATATGAAGAAGGATGCTCTCTCAGGCATGAACCGCAGACGTTTTCTCAAATCTTCCATGGCTGTTGCCGCCGTATGCGGAACGTCAGGAGTCGCCTCTCTATTTTCTAAAGCCGCATTCGCCGAAGATTCGGGAATTGCCGATGGGCAAACGCGCCGTTTTGATTATAGTGTCCTCCAGTCGATGGCCCACGATCTTGCCCGTCAGCCATGGGGCGGCGCACCTCGCGATCTGCCGCCAACCCTGGCAACCCTGACGCCGCAGGCCTACAACAGCATTCAGTATGACGCCGCGCACTCCCTGTGGAGCAACATTGAAGAGCGCAAGCTGGATATCCAGTTTTTTCACGTGGGAATGGGGTTCCGCCGCCGCGTGAGAATGTTCTCGCTGGATTCACAAACTCAACAGGCTCGTGAAATACACTTCCGGCCTGAACTGTTTAAATACAATGATGCCGGCGTCGACACCAAACAGCTGGTGGGCCAGAGCGACCTGGGTTTTGCCGGTTTTCGCGTATTTAAGGCCCCTGAACTGGCGCGTCGCGACATCGTCGCGTTCCTTGGCGCCAGCTACTTCCGCGCGGTGGACAGCACTTACCAGTACGGTCTTTCCGCCCGCGGCCTGGCGATCGATACCTTTACCGATACGCCAGAAGAGTTTCCTGACTTCACCTCTTTCTGGTTTGAGACCGTTAAACCGGGAGCCACGGTATTTACCGTCTATGCGCTGCTCGACAGCCCAAGCGTCACCGGCGCCTATAAGTTCATCGTTAACTGTCAGGAGACGCAGGTGATCATGGATGTGGAAAACCATATCTATGCGCGCAAAGACATCAAGCAGCTGGGCATCGCGCCGATGACCAGTATGTTCAGCTGCGGTAATAACGAACGGCGAATGTGTGACACCATCCATCCGCAAATTCACGACTCTGACCGTCTGTCGATGTGGCTGGGCAACGGCGAGTGGGTTTGTCGCCCGCTGAATAACCCGCAAAAGCTGCAGTTCAACGCTTTCCAGGATAAGAATCCGCGCGGTTTTGGCCTGCTGCAGCTGGATCGCGACTTCTCCCACTATCAGGATATTATGGGCTGGTACAACAAGCGCCCGAGTCTGTGGGTCGAACCGCGTAACCAGTGGGGCAAGGGGGCCGTCAACCTGATGGAGATCCCGACCACTGGCGAAACGCTGGATAACATCGTCTGCTTCTGGCAGCCGGAGAAGCCGGTGAAAGCCGGGGATGAACTGGACTTCCGCTATCGTCTCTACTGGAGCGCGCAGCCGCCGGTACGCTCGCCGCTGGCGCGGGTGATGGCAACGCGGACGGGGATGGGCGGTTTCCCGGAAGGCTGGGCGCCGGGCGAACACTATCCGGATAAATGGACCCGTCGGTTTGCCATCGATTTTGTCGGCGGTGACCTGAAGGCCGCTGCGCCTAAAGGCATCGAGCCGGTCATTACTCTGTCGAGCGGTGAAGCGAAACAGATAGAAATCCTCTACGTTGAACCCTTTGATGGCTACCGCATTCAGTTTGACTGGTATCCGACTTCGGATTCGACTGACCCGGTTGAGATGCGCATGTTCCTGCGCTGCCAGGGGGAGGCTATCAGCGAGACCTGGCTTTATCAGTACTTCCCGCCGCCGCCGGATAAACGCAACTATGTGGACGATCGGGTAATGAGGTAAGTGTCCGTTACTGCGCCCGTCGGGTAACCGCGCGGGCGCGTATTTTTTTAATCACATCGTTAATCAGAGTGCGCCATGTCCGCCGAAAACAGATCTGCTATCGAACATATCCCCGTTACGGATTCTCTCTCCCTGCGCGCGGTTGACGAGCGTCACGTGCCGGAACTGCATCAGCTGGTGATGAAAAACCAGCGCTGGCTTCAGCAGTCGCTGAGCTGGCCCGCTGAGGTGACTCACGAAGAGGAGACCCGCCGCCACGTGCAGGGCAACGTGATGCTCCACCAGCGCGGCTATGCCAAGATGTTTTTGCTCTTTCTGCAGGAGGAGATTGTCGGCGTACTGTCGTTCAATCAGATAGAGCCAATCAACAAGACCGCTTACATTGGCTACTGGATTGATGAAAGCCATCAGGGGCAGGGGCTGCTTTCGCAGGCCCTGCAGGCGCTGATGGACTATTTTGCCCGCAGCGGTACGGTCCGCCGCTTTGTGATTAAGTGTCGGGTGGCGAACCACAAAAGCAATCAGGTGGCCCTGCGTAACGGTTTTAGCCTCGAAGGGTGCCTCAGGCAGGCTGAGTATCTCAATGGTTCGTATGATGATCAGAATATCTACGGACGCATTATTGATGAATTCCCGGGGCGCGGCTGACGCTTTACCCGGGCGACAGGACGCACGGCCAGGTAGCCCGGGCAAGGCGCGTAGAGCGCCGCCCCCGGGAACAGAGAAGGGGCCGGAGGCTGAAAACCCCGCAGCCGGGCACAAAGGTTAAAGAAAGCCGACAATGGGCGTGCGGGTATAATGTTCGTCGCCGTTAATGACCTTCGCGCCCCGGATAGAAATGGCGTCTCCCGCGCTGGCTTCGATGCGTGCTTCATCGCCGATAGTGACCTGATGCTCGATCACCACATCGCCGCAAATCACCGTATGGCCTTCAATTAACACACTATCGTCCAGCAGAATCGGCCCGCCCCGCAGGTGCGCATGGCCGCCTACCATCACCCGATGCTTCAGCAGGCAGTTGCCTTCGACCACAGCGTGCTCCGCCACCTGCGAACTGTAGCGCAGGGTCGGGATAGCGTCTGCTTCCCGCCCGGCGATAATCCTCGCATGGCCATAAACGCGGGCGTTATCGCAGATCCAGACGTCGTTCTCTTCATTACCTTCGAGTCGCGCATGATCGAAAATTTCCGCCCGGTGCTCGACAAAAGCGTGTTCGACAAACGCATCGCCGTAAATTTGTGCCTGGTGAACGACGCGCGATGCGCTGACCGTGGCCCGCTGATAAATGCGCAGGATTTTATCGTTGTCGGCAGTCAGACCTTGAGCGGCGATAATTAAACAGTGGGGGAGGATCCGCGCGTGGTCGGCCAGGTGGCAGCACCCGCGAATGTGCGAGTGTGAAACGGTGACGTTGTCACCTATTTGCGCATTATGGCTCACTGCGGCGCTATCCAGACAAGCGTTACCGTTGACGATGGCCCCATGGCTGATAATGCACTCGCCGGTTAAGCGCGCATTGCCCTCAATTTTTGCCCCGGCAAATACGGCGCTATTAGGATCATAAACCCAGCACGCGCCCTCGTGGCTAAGGGCTGCTTCATCGTCCAGCCAGCCGCCTTCATCACCGCTTTTTACGTCAGCGAAATCACGTAAGGCGACAATTTGCCGCAGATTTACGCTATGTTTGTTGCCGTCGGCCTCATAGTGAAACTGGCGAACCTTCTCGCTGAGGTAATATTTGCGCATCTGACTATCTCATTACGTATGGTTAACATAAACATAGCAAAAAACTCCGTAGCGCGTTTTTGAAGGTTCCTTTAAAATGCAACTTAATATAATTTTAAATTTTAAACAAAATGAATAAAACGCAGCGCGCGAGTCGGGTGTTGAATCTTCCGGCGGGCTATTTTGGTATGGTACTGGGCATTATCGGCATGGGCTTCGCCTGGCGCTACGCCAGCACCATCTGGCCGGTGAGCCGGGTCGTCGGTGACGCCCTGGTGATCGCGGCTACGCTCATCTGGCTGCTGCTGGCGCTGGCATTTATTACCCGGGCGGTCCGTTTCCCGCACAGCGTACTGCAGGAGATGCGACATCCGGTGGCCAGCAGTTTTGTCAGCCTGTTTCCGGCGACCACCATGCTGGTCGCCATCGGCTTTGTTCCCTGGCTGCGGCCGCTGTCGCTGGTATTATTCGCGATTGGGGTGGTGCTGCAGCTGAGCTATTCGGCATGGCAGAGCGCCGGATTATGGCGGGGGAAACATCCCAGCGAGGCAACTACGCCGGGTCTCTATCTACCGACGGTGGCGAATAACTTTATCAGCGCCATGGCCTGCGGCGCGTTGGGCTTTAACGACGCCGGACTGGTGTTTCTTGGCGCCGGGATCTTCTCCTGGCTAAGCCTGGAGCCGGTGATCCTGCAGCGCCTGCGCAGCGATGGCGAACTGCCGACGGCGATGCGGACTTCTCTCGGCATTCAGCTGGCGCCGGCGCTGGTGGCGTGCAGCGCCTGGCTGAGCGTAAACGGCGGCGAGGCGGATACCTTCGCTAAGCTGCTGTTCGGCTATGGTCTGCTCCAGCTGCTGTTTATGCTGCGGCTGATGCCATGGTATCTACGCCAGCCGTTTAACGCCTCTTTCTGGAGCTTCTCATTTGGCATCTCCGCGCTGGCGACGACCGGGCTGCATCTCGGTCATCAGCATCCGGGCGGCTTTTTCCATACTCTGGCGTTCCCGCTGTTTCTGTTTACCAATCTGATCGTCGGCCTGCTGCTGGTTCGTACCTTCTTGCTGCTGGTGCGCGGTAAACTGCTTATTCGCGTTGAACGCGACGCATTATTAAAAAATAAGGATTAATCATGACGCTTCGTGACGAAAACTACTTTACCGATAAATACGGCATGACCCGCACCCATTCGGAGGTGCTGCACGCCGCCACGCTGATCGCCCCGGGCAGGGCGCTGGATCTGGGCTGCGGCAACGGTCGCAATAGCTTGTATCTGGCAGCCAACGGGTTTGATGTTACCGCGTGGGACAAAAACCCTGCCAGCATCGGTAATCTTGAAAGCATTCGTCAGGCGGAAGGGCTGGAGAATCTGCGGACGGCGATTAAGGATCTTAACGCCCTGAGCTTTGACGGCGAGTATGACTTTATTCTTTCCACCGTGGTGATGATGTTTCTTGATGCGCAGACCATCCCGGGTCTCATCGCCAATATGCAACGCTGTACCAAACCCGGCGGCTACAATCTGATCGTTGCCGCTATGGATACCGACGATTATCCGTGCACCGTTGGCTTCCCGTTCGCCTTTAAACCGGGTGAGCTTAGCCACTACTACCAGGGCTGGGCGTTCCTCAAGTACAACGAAGACGTCGGTGAACTTCACCGCACCGACGCCAACGGCAATCGTATCAAACTGCGTTTCGCCACCATGCTGGCGCGCAAACCGGCCTAACGCGCGGCTAACAGGCAGAGCTGGAACGCGGTCTGATAAGAGGCTTCAAAGGCGCGCAGCGGCAGAAATTCAAACTTCGAGTGGAAGTTATGCGCGCCGGTGAAGAAGTTTGGCGTTAACACCCCTTTTGCCGACAGGGCCGCGCCGTCGGTGCCGCCGCGCATCGGCGTTGGTTTCGGCGTAATGCCTAAGCTTTCCATTGCTTCGAACATCAGATCAATGGCGCGGCGATCTTCGCCAATCGCATTGCTGATGTTGCTGTAGGTATCGCTGACGTGAAATTCCACCTTACCGGTTGGATACTGCGCGGCGATTTTTTGCGCCACTTCGCCGATCTGCTGCTTGCGGCGATTAAAGCTGGCGAGATCGAAGTCGCGGATGCTGGCCTGCAGTAGGGTGCTATTTTGATCGCCCTGGATGCCGTTAAACCACACGTAGCCTTCGCGTCCGGCCGTATATTCCGGCGTTTGCTGGCGATCGAAATGGCTCATGTAATCGGTGGCCATCAGCAGCGGGTTCACCAGTACGCCCTTTGATGACATCGGATGGGCCGTGACGCCGGTAAAACGGATCTCCGCGGCGGCGGCGTTAAAGTTCTCATAGACGATTTCGCCGAGCTCGCAGCAGTCGATGGTCCACGCAAAATCGACGGCAAAGCGCGAGAGGTCCAACGCTTTCGCTCCCCGCAGACCCACTTCTTCATCCGGCACAAAGGCCACCACGATATCGCCGTGGCGATGCTCCGCCGTGAGGTTTTCCAGCACCGTCATCACCACCGTGACGGCGGATTTGTTATCCGCCCCGAGCACGCTGGTACCGTCGCTAAAAATAATCTCTTCATCGGGATAAGCGAGGATTTCCGGATGCTCGACGACGCGCAGCCAGATATCTTTCTCGCTGTTCAAACAGAGATCTTCACCAGTGAAGCGCAGAATTTGTGGATGAATCTCCGGTGACAAACCAACGTCAACGGTATCGATGTGGGTAATAAAGCCAATCCGCGGCGCGTCTGGGACATTGCCTTTTTTCACCGCCGTCACGGTGGCGTGTTCGTCAATCACAATGTCATCCAGCCCAAGCTGGCGTAGCTCATCCGCAAGGGCCTGCGCCATCGCGTGTTGCCCGGCGGTGGTGGGTAGGGTGGACGCTCGCGGATCGCTTTGGCTGGTTATCGCCAGATAGCGAAAGAAGCGTTGGGTTAATTGACTGGCCAGGGCTGATGACATAGTGATTCCTTCTTTATTCGAGTTTTCAGGTGTTTGCAATCAGGCTTTAGTGTTATGTATGGAAGGGAAAACAACAAGCTATTCATTAGCTGACAAATTAAAAAGGAAAACATATGCAACGCAGATTCACGACGCTTGCTCTGGCGGTAGCGGCCCTGACGGCCAGCTCAGCTATTAGCGCAAAAACGCTGGTCTACTGTTCAGAAGGATCGCCGGAAAACTTTAACCCTCAACTCTATACCTCGGGAACCAGCGTGGATGCCAGCGCGGTACCGGTCTATAACCGGCTGGTTGACTTTAAAGCCGGTACTACGGAATTAGTGCCGAGCCTGGCCGAAAGCTGGGAAGTCAGCGAAGATGGCAAAGTTTATACTTTCCATTTACGTAAAGGCGTTAAATTCCAAAGTAATAAATATTTCAAACCCAGCCGCGATTTTAATGCCGATGATGTTATTTTTTCATTTATGCGGCAAAAAGATCCTCATCATCCTTATCACAATGTCTCCAACGGCAATTATTCTAATTTTGAAAGCCTGGAGTTTGGTCAGTTAATTACCGCAATCGATAAGCCTGATGAATATACGGTGCGTTTTACATTAGCGCATCCTGAAGCGCCATTTGTCGCCGATCTTGCCTGGTATTTTGCCTCTATTTTATCGGCGGAATATGCCGATGCGATGTTAAAAGCCGGCACGCCAGAACGCGTGGACATGGACCCGATTGGCACCGGTCCGTTCAAACTCGCACAGTATCAAAAAGATTCCCGCATTCTCTTCACCGCTTTCCCGGAATACTGGCAGGGGAAAGCCCATATCGATCGCCTGATTTTCAGCATCACGCCGGACGCTTCGGTGCGTTACGCCAAGCTGGAGAAAAACGAGTGCCAGGTAATGCCGTTCCCCAATCCGGCAGACCTGCCGCGAATGAAAGAGAACAACGCGATCAATCTGATGAGCAAAGCGGGCCTCAACACCGGTTTCCTGGCGTTTAATACGCAAAAAGCGCCGCTGGACAACGTCAAGGTGCGCCAGGCCTTAGCGATGGCGATCAATAAACCGGCGATCATTGAAGCCGTCTTCCACGGCACCGGTACGGCGGCGAAAAACCTGCTGCCGCCGGGGGTATGGAGCGCGGATAGCCAGCTTAAAGATTACGAGTATGACCCGCAGAAAGCGCAAGCGCTGCTGGCGGAGTCGGGCGTTTCCGGGCCGATAACCATCGACCTGTGGGCGATGCCGGTGCAGCGTCCTTATAATCCGAACGCCAAACGCATGGCCGAGATGATTCAGGCCGACTGGGCGAAAATCGGCGTGCAAACTAAGATCACAACCTATGAGTGGGGTGAATACTTAAAGCGGGTTAAGGATGGTGAACACCAGGCGGCGCTGATGGGCTGGACCACCGCGACCGGCGACCCGGATAACTTCTTTGGCCCGTTGTTTACCTGCCAGTCGGCAAACGGCGGCTCTAACTCGGCGAAATGGTGCTATCAGCCGTTCGATAACCTCATCGCCGAGGCGAAATCGATAACCGATCGCCAAAAACGCGAGACGCTCTATCTGCAGGCGCAGCAGATGATGCACGACCAGATGCCGGCGGTGATGATTGCCCACTCGACAATTTTTGAACCGGTACGTAAAAACGTTTCTGGTTACGAAATCGACCCCTTCGGCAAGCATATTTTTTATCAGGTTGATATAAAATAAATACGAAAAAACGGCCCGCCGGCAGCGGCGGGTTTATTTTTTTACGCTACTTGACGTACCACCACTTTTGCCACAAAACTTACCCCTGTCTTTTGCTATAACACTTGCCGATAGATGGTATTCACAGGGATCAACCTATATGCGTACTCAGTTATTTTTTAAGGTCGCCGCGCTGGCTGGCCTGTTAGCCCTGGCCGGTTGTTCATCAAAACTGGCTAAACCTGAACAATATTCCGGTTTTTTAAAAGATTACTCAGGTTTAAAAGAAACCACCTCCGCTTCCGGTAAACCGGAGCTGCGCTGGATTTCTGCGGATTACAATCCGAACAACTATGACAATATCGTTTATAACCCCATCACCTATTATCCGGTCCCTAAACCGACGACCCAGGTTGGCGAAAAGGCGCTCAGCGATATCCTGAATTACACCAACAAAGAGATGAAACAGGCTATTTCCGAGCGTAAACCGCTGGCTACCACCGCAGGGAAACGCAGCCTGATCTTCCGCGGCGCCATCACCGGCGTGGATTCCAGCAAAGAAGGCCTGCAGTTCTACGAAGTGATTCCGGTGGCGATGATTATCGCCGGTACCCAGGCGGCAACCGGTCACCGTACCATGGACACCAACCTGTTCTTTGAAGGTGAGCTGATTGACGCGGCGACCAAAAAGCCGGTTATCAAAGTGGTCCGTAAGGGCGAAGGTAAAAACCTGTCCAACGAAAATACGCCGCTCACCGTCGAGACCCTGAAGCAGGTGATCGATGATATGGCGATTGACGCGGTGAAATTCGACCCTAATAACCGTTAATCAGGCGTATCCGTGAATAAAGGCGCTAGTAGTTGATAGCGCCTTTTTCATTTCTCCTCGACGGCAGCGCGAGCATCAGCAGCGATCCGAGCGAACTCAGGCCAGCCTGCGCCGCAGCAGCCACTGCTCCGGGCGAGCAAACATCACCAGATTGCCGAGCAGAATCAGCGCTAACCCGGCGACGGCGTTGCTATGCCAGACGTAGCCCTCATAAAAGGTGGAAATCGTCAGCGCGACGAGCGGAAACAACAGGGTACTGTAGGCGGCTTTGCTGGCGCCGATTCGCCCCACTAGCGTGAAATAGGCGCCGAAAGCGATCACCGAGCCAAACACCGCCAGATACAGCAGCGCGCCCATATAGCTTAGCGTCCACTGCGGGGCAAAACTATCGCCGCGTACCAGGGCGATAGCGCCCATGACCAGCGTGCCGTAAAGCATAGCCCAGCTGTTGGTGGTCAAGGTTTCCAGGCCGCGGCGCTGGTGGCGAAGGCTGAGCATATTGCCGAGCGAAAATCCGTAGGTGCCTAATGCGCTGAGCGCAATACCGAGCAGCAGCGATGCATTGAGGCCGTTGGCCCACAAATCATCCCAGAAGAGCGTTACGATCCCCGCCAGTCCCAGCGCGGCGGCCAGCCAGAAACGGCCCGGCGGCTGCTGGCGGAAAAAGAGAAAACTGTTAATCGCGTTAAACAGCACCGCCATGGAGAAGATCACCGACTCCAGCCCGGTATTGATATACGCAGCGGCGGTATAGAAACACCAGAAATTAAAGCAGAAGACACAGCAGCCCTGCAGCAGGCAGAAAAGATGGTCCCGGGCGGCCAGCGGGCGAAGACGGCGGGTAACCAGCAGAATGGTCAGCATGGTGATGCTGGCGACGGCAAAACGCCAGAAAATAGACACCGGCGCGGCGACCGGCCCCTGCTGCAAAAAGATAGCAATCCATGTCGTACCCCAGATAACGACGACTAACCCGTAGAGTAATGCGTTCAAAATGTCTCTCCTGTGAGTGTTGTACCCGTCATTTTGCAGCCTCGCCATGCTCCGCGCTGTCATCCACGTGTTGCTGACTTGCAAATTCTTGCGCTTATTTTGCGTTGGCGGCGGGCGAAAGCTGGTATCCGTCAGCGACTCTTCTTAGACTAGGGATCTGCGGAAACTGAACTGTGAAGGCTATGGCTTACGGGACTTTCGAAACATTGCGTCAAAAAAATGCCGTGCTGCGGGAGACGGTTAAGCTCAACTCCGGGATTCAGCTGGCGGCGTGGTATAACAATCTCGATACCATAACGGTACAAAGCGATCACCACACTCTGAGCCTGTATATTGCCGATGGCTACGAAAGCTACCAGAAGACGCCACATGGCTGGAAAAACGGCGGCGGGCCCGACCGTTTCTGCCTGATGCCGAAAGGCGATGAGAGCACCTGGGATATTCGCGGCGACCTCTCTTTTGTCCACCTTTACTGCACCGATGAACATCTCCGCCGGGTAGGCGAGCAGATTTGGGACCGTAGTCCGGCTTCGTTCACGCTGCAGGAAAAAACCTTTTCCAGCGATGACAAAATTACCGCTGTCTATCGCCAGTTTCTGCTGGACAACGACTGGCAGCAGCAGGCGAACCACCTTACGTTGAGTTCCGCCAGCACGCTGCTGCTCACGCACTTGATTCAGCATTATTCAAACGTTCAGTGGCGTTTGCCGACGGTGACCGGCGGCCTGGCGCCGCACGTCTTGCGTAATCTGCTGGCATGGATTGAGGAGAACCTCGACCGGCCGCTCACCCTTGCCGATCTGGCGCAGGAAGCGGCGCTCAGCGAATACCATTTTGCGCGGATGTTCCGCCAGTCAATGAAAATGGCGCCGCATCAGTACGTGATGCAGCGCCGGATGGTTAAAGCGCAGGCGCTCATTACCCGCAGTCTGCTGCCGTTAACCGATATTGCTATGGCCTGCGGTTTTAGCAGCGCCAGCCACTTTAGCAATCGGGTAAAAAGCGCCACCGGCCTGACGCCCTCGCAGCTACGCTCGGCGCAGCGCTGACAGTAAAACGTAGCTGACGCCGCCGAGAACCAGCCCCCAAAAAGCAGAGCCGATACCGGCCAGCTCCACGCCGCTGGCGGTGACCAGAAAAGTCACCACCGCGGCATCGCGTTCACGCTCATGATTGAGCGCCTGAAACAGGCTGCCGCCGATGGTGCCCAGCAGCGCCAGTCCGGCAAGCATCTGGATCCATGCCGCCGGCAGCGCCGCCATCAACGAAGTGATGGAGCCGCCGAAGATTCCCGCCAGCAGATAAAAAACGCCCGCCGCCGCCGCCGCGAGCCAGCGCTTTAGCGGGTCCGGATGGGCTTCCGGGCTTTGGCAAATCGCGGCCGTAATCGCGGCGATACAGATCGAGTAGACGCCAAACGGCGACAGCAGTAGCGCCAGACCGCCGGTCGCCACGATCAGCGATGAAGCCGGAACCCGATAGCCCGAAGCCTGCAGGGTAGCAAAGCCGGGGGCATTCTGCGAAGCCATGGTAACAAGGAAAAAGGGTACGCCGACGCTAAGCAGCAGCGCGGGCGTAAATTCAGGAGCGATAAAAGCGGGGGCGACAAAGCGCCAGCTGATATGTGACCCTGTCACATCTCCGCTGAGGGCGGCCACCGCGCTTCCCGCCAGTAGGGCGGCCACCACGGCAAATCGGGGAAGGCAGACTTTGCATATCAGCCAGGCGGCTAACATGCTGCCGCATAGCAGCAGATTGCCCTGCAGGCTGGAGAAAGCCTGCATACCAAAACGCAGCAAAATACCGGCCAGCATCGCCGCCGCCAGCGAATGGGGAATGATTTTCATCAGCCGGGCAAACAGACCGGTTACGCCGCACAGTACGATTAAGCCGTTAGCAAAGATAAACACGCCAATCGCCTGCGCCAGCGTGACGCCGTGCAGGCCGCTAACCAGCAGCGCCGCCCCGGGCGTTGACCACGCCGTCAGGATTGGTACCTTTCGCCATAAGGTGAGCGCCAGGGTACTCACGCCCATTCCCAGGCCTAAGGCGGTCATCCAGCCGGCGATTTGCGAAGCATCGGCGCCTGCCGCCGCCGCTGCCTGCCAGATAATGGCGGCAGAACTGGCGTAGCCGACTAAGACCGCGACAAAACCGGCAAGCAGAGTCGGAAAAGGCAGAGTAAAAGAGCGCATAAACATTACCTTGTGCGTTATAACGGTCGTTGTAATGTAGCATTGTGCGCTATAGCGCACAACTGGCTTTGTTGTAGTCCCACGGTATGGCTCGTGAGAGGGAGACAGAACAAACGAGGGCATCCGATCTTGACAATACTGAGCGGCACGCAATAGATATCACTGTCAATCAATTACCAAGGAAACAAGCGATCATGGTTACGACCAGAACAGCTAAGGAGGCCGATGCTCCCGGCCTGCTCGTGCTTTTTCAACAGCTCGGCTATCCGATAGATTTAGACAACCTGCAATCCTTATTACGGGAACAAAACCCCTACCGCTACGCGTTGATTGCCCAGGTAAAAGGACGTTTATCCGGGGTGATTGTAGTGAACCTGATTGACCCGATGCATGAAAAAGGACGTTGGGGGTTAATTTCGGCGCTGGTGATTGATGAGTCATGCCGGGGTATGGGTGTGGGGCGAATATTACTTGTGGAAGCCGAACGGATCGCGGCCGCCAGCGGTTGTCGCCAAATTGAACTCTCCAGCAGCGAACGACGGGAACAGGCGCATAAGTTTTATCAGAACAACGGCTATAAAGAAGTCAGAAAACGCTTTTTGAAATCGCTCATATCCTGAATGGCGGATGGTTCTGAAAACGCATACTAAGTGACCCCCCTGTAGAATCAGGTGAATATGCGTATAATTCCTTCAGATATTATTGGGAGGTTGAATGAATATTGCGCAACATCTGTCGGCGACGCTAAAAACGCTGCGCCAGCAGCGCGGCTGGAGCCTGTCGCGCCTGGCGGAAGAAACCGGCGTATCGAAAGCCATGCTGGGCCAGATTGAACGTAACGAATCCAGTCCGACCGTGGCGACGCTGTGGAAAATTGCCACCGGCCTGAACGTACCGTTTTCCGCCTTTATTATCGCCGATGATAGCGCTGAACCAGCCGCCTTCGACCCGCAGCAGCAGGCGATGGTTGTGACGCCTGTTTTTCCCTGGGACCCGGTGCTGCGTTTCGATCACTTCTCCATTACCCTGGCGCCCGGCGCGCTAAGCGAGTCTACGCCGCACGAGGAAGGGGTTATCGAACATGTGGTGGTGATTAGCGGCGTGCTGGATCTGTGCCTGCAGGGCGAGTGGCTGTCGCTGCAGCCAGGGGAAGGGCGGCGGTTCGCCGGTGATTTAGCGCACGCCTACCGCAATAGCGGCGCGCAGACCGCTCATTTCCATTCGCTGATCCACTACCCAAAAGCACAATAAAAAAGCCGCGAGCAAACTCGCGGCCAGGCAAATGACTGAGACAACAAATCACAACGTGACGAGGAAAATCCGGAATACGCGATGACTGTATCCTCAGGCGCTTTTTGTGGGAAATATCTTTTCCTTCAATACTTTGCTGAAAAGTGAAAATTCCCCCTGCGGCGGCAGTGGAAAATGTTTTGGTCTGCGCGCAGTTCTGACTACAATAGCCGCCATTTCGACCCCCTATAATGGATAACGACGAGCGTATGCGCCTGCAAAACCATCATCTTGAACTATTGAGTCCTGCCCGCGATGCCGGGATCGCCCGTGAAGCGATTTTACACGGCGCGGATGCGGTCTATATCGGCGGACCGGGCTTCGGCGCGCGTCACAATGCCAGCAATAGCCTGAGCGACATCGCCGGACTGGTGCCATTTGCCCACCGCTACGGCGCGAAGGTGTTCGTGACCCTGAACACCATTCTTCATGATGATGAACTGGAACCGGCGCAACGTCTGATAACCGATCTGTACGAAACCGGCGTGGACGCGCTGATTGTCCAGGATATGGGCGTGCTGGAGCTGGATATTCCGCCGATTGAGCTGCATGCCAGCACCCAGTGCGATATTCGCAGCGTGGAGAAAGCGAAATTTCTTTCCGATGTCGGCTTCAGCCAAATCGTCCTCGCCCGCGAGCTGAATCTTCAGCAGATCAAAGCGATTTACGATAATACCGACGCGACCATCGAATTCTTTATCCACGGAGCGCTGTGCGTGGCCTATTCCGGTCAGTGCAATATTTCCCATGCTCAGACCGGGCGCAGCGCCAACCGCGGCGACTGCTCGCAGGCCTGCCGTCTGCCCTATACTCTGAAAGATGACCAGGGCCGCGTGGTGGCCTATGAAAAGCATTTGCTGTCGATGAAAGACAACGATCAGACCGCCAACCTGGCCGCGCTGATCGATGCCGGAGTGCGTTCCTTTAAGATTGAGGGACGCTACAAAGACATGAGCTATGTGAAGAATATTACCGCGCATTATCGCCAGATGCTTGACGCCATCATTGAAGATCGCGGCGATCTGGCCCGCTCGTCGTTGGGACGTACGGAGCACTTCTTCATCCCGTCCACGGATAAAACCTTCCATCGCGGCAGCACCGACTATTTTGTCAACGCCCGCAAAGGCGATATCGGCGCGTTTGATTCGCCGAAGTTTATTGGCCTGCCGGTGGGTGAAGTGCTGAAAGTCGGCAAGGATTTTCTCGACGTTGAGGTGAGCGAAGCCCTGACCAACGGCGACGGCCTGAACGTGATGATCAAACGTGAGGTTGTCGGCTTTCGCGCCAACACGGTTGAAAAAACGGGCGAAAATCGCTACCGCGTATGGCCGAACGAGATGCCCGCGGATTTACACAAAGTGCGCCCGCATCAGCCGCTAAACCGCAACCTCGATCATAACTGGCAGCAGGCGCTGCTAAAAACCTCCAGCGAGCGTCGCATCGCGGTGGATATCGAACTGAGCGGTTGGCAGGAACAGCTGGTCTTAACCATGACCAGCGAGGAGGGCGTCAGCGTCACCCATACTCTGGACGGCGATTTTGCCGAAGCGACCCAGGCGGAGAAAGCGCTGACGAATCTGCGTGACGGCCTGGCGAAGCTGGGCCAGACCCTTTACTACTCGCGCAACATGGAAATTAACCTGCCGGGTGCGCTATTCGTGCCGAACAGCCTGTTGAACCAGCTGCGTCGGGAAACCGTAGATATGCTGGATGACGCGCGGCTGAAAGCCGTGGTGCGCGGCTGCCGCAAGCCGGTTTCCGTCCCGCCGCCGGTCTATCCGGAAACGCACCTGTCGTTTCTGGCGAACGTCTACAACCATAAGGCGCGCGAGTTTTACCAGCGTTACGGCGTGCAGCTGATCGATGCCGCCTATGAAGCGCATCAGGAGAAGGGCGATGTGCCGGTCATGATCACTAAGCACTGCCTGCGCTTTGCTTTTAATCTGTGTCCGAAACAGGCTAAAGGGTCGATTAAAAGCTGGAAAGCCACGCCGATGCAGTTGATTCACGGCGATGAAGTGTTGACGCTGAAATTTGACTGCCGCCCCTGCGAAATGCACGTCGTCGGTAAGATAAAAAATCATATCCTTAAAATGCCGCTACCGGGCAGCATCGTGGCGTCCGTCAGCCCGGATGAGCTTATAAAAACCCTGCCGAAACGCAAGGGCGCCTGATGACTGACAGGTCTTAGGGATAGAAGTGCATTTTCGGCTTTCGCGCATTTTGCCAGCGGTGATGTTCGCGCAGATCGGACGCGGCTTCTTCGCTCTGGCTGCGTAACTCATCGCTATCGGCTTCGTGCTGTAGCTGCTGCTCGAGGCCCTGTACCGGGAAGAAATCGTGTCCGTGCTGGTGGGCCAGCACGTGGCCGGAAAACAGGGCGCACACCAGCAGTAGCGCTGAAACGTATCTTCTGAGCATATCTTTTCCCTTCTGTCGGTGAGTGGGGCTACTATGCCAGGGATTTGTTGAGCTTATTTCCGCGTTTATCAAAGATGGGAAAAGCCTTTGTCAGCGCTCCCTGACGGATGGCGAAAAAAAGCCCGACGGTGGAGCCGTCGGGCCGACTAAAATGACGTCACGGGCGGCTCAAACCTTCAGCCCGGCGGCCGTCATCAGCAGCCGAAACCCCATGCTCACCGCCGCCAGCGCCAGCACGCTGCCTCCCCACAGCACTATCATCCATACCGCTCGCTTAAGCCATACTCGTTGCATCAGTGATACCCCTCGCCGTGTTGAACTTTGCCGCGAAAAACGTAGTAGCTCCAGAAGGTGTAGCCGAGGATAACCGGCAGAATAAGCAGCGCGCCAACCAGCATAAAGCCCTGGCTTTGCGGCGGCGCGGCGGCCTGCCAGAGGGTAATGTCCGGCGGAATAATATGCGGCCAGATACTGATCCCCAGCCCGCTAAAGCCGAGGAAGATCAGCCCCAGCGTGAGAGTAAAAGGCAGCAGGTGGCTGGCGCTGTTGCGAAGCGTTCGCCAGAGCCAGGCGCCGATCGCCGCCACCAGCAGCGGTACCGGCAGCAGGAAGAAGAGGTCAGGCAGGCTAAACCAGCGCCGGGCGATGGCCGGTTGCGCCAGCGGCGTCCAGATGCTGATGGCGACAATGACCGCCAGCAGCGCCAACAGCAAGCCGCGCGCGGTCATGCGCATATTGCGGTGGAGCGCATTTTCGCTTTTCATCACCAGCCAGCTGGCGCCCAGCAGCGCGTAGGCAACGCATAGCCCCAGACCGCAGAACAGGGTAAACGGCGTAAACCAGTCAAACATCCCACCGCTGAAGCTGCGGCCGTTGACCGGGAAACCGTTGATCACCGCTCCGACCACCATGCCCTGGGTGAAGGTGGCCAGAAGGGAACCGACCATAAAAGCGCGATCCCAGAATGGACGATGCGATGGCGTCGCATTAAAGCGAAATTCAAAGGCAACGCCGCGAAAAATAAGACCGATCAACATCAGGGTGAGCGGGATCGCCAGCGCATCGATAATGACCGCGTAGGCCAGAGGAAATGCGCCAAACAGCCCCGCGCCGCCAAGCACCAGCCAGGTTTCATTGCCGTCCCAGACCGGGGCGACGCTGTTTACCATCACGTCGCGGTCCGCCGTGTCCCGGGTAGTGGTAAATAAAATGCCAATGCCCAGGTCAAAGCCATCCATTACGATATACATCAGGGTGGCGAAGACAATGATAACAAACCAAATAACCGATAAATCGATACCCATTAGCGGAACTCCTTCTGCTGTTGATGGCCCGTAGCGGCGGAGAGTGGACGCGCTGGCGTACCAGAGGCCGGCGGCTGCGCGGTCTGCGGACCTTTGCGAATCAGGCGTAGCATATAGCTGTAGCCGACGCCGAACACCGAACCGTAGACAACGATAAAAGTCAGCAGACTGATCGACATATGCAGGTCGCCGTGAGCGGAGACGGCATCAGCGGTGCGCTGAACGCCATAGACGACCCACGGCTGGCGGCCCACTTCGGTGGTCACCCAGCCCGCCAGAATCGCGATAAGTCCCGAAGGTCCCATCCATAGCGCAAAGCGTAAAAAGGGCCTGCTGTGATAGAGGCGGCCGCGATAGCGTAGCCACAAGGCCAGCGCGCCCAGCAGGATCATCAGCATGCCGAGCCCGGCCATCAGGCGGAAGGACCAGAATACGATGGTGGAGTCAGGGCGATCTTCCGGGGCGAACTCCTTCAGCGCCGGCACCTGCTTATCCAGGCTGTGGGTGAGAATCAGGCTGCCGAGGGCCGGGATCTCCAGGCCATAGCGGGTACGCTCCTGTTGCATATCCGGCCAGCCGAACAGCAGCAGCGGGGTGGGCTCTCCGGGCGCGTTCTCCCAGTGCCCTTCAATGGCGGCGATTTTGGCCGGCTGGTGTTTCAACGTATTGAGCCCGTGCATATCGCCAATCAGCGCCTGAATGGGGGCGACAATCAGCGTCATCCACAGCGCCATGGAGAACATCGCGCGGACGGCGGGGGTATTGTTCCCTCGCAGCAGGTGCCAGGCTGCCGACGCGCCGACGAACAGCGCGCTGCTGAGGAAAGCCGCCACCGACATATGCAGCAGGCGGTAAGGGAAAGACGGGTTAAAAATCACCGCCAGCCAGTCCACCGGCACCACCTGACCATTGACGATCTCAAATCCCTGCGGCGTTTGCATCCAGCTATTAGATGCAAGGATCCAGAAGGTGGAGATAATCGTCCCCAGCGCGACCATACAGGTGGCGAAAAAGTGCAGGCCAGGTCCGACACGGTTCCAGCCGAACAGCATCACGCCGAGGAATCCGGCCTCAAGGAAGAAGGCGGTCAGAACCTCATAGGTCAGCAGCGGGCCGGTAATGCTCCCGGCGAATTCCGAGAATCCGCTCCAGTTGGTACCGAACTGGTAGGCCATCACCAGGCCGGAGACGACCCCCATGCCGAAGTTAACGGCGAAGATTTTTGACCAGAAGTGGTACAGCGAGCGCCAGGTCGGGTTTTTGGTTTTTAACCATAAGCCTTCCAGTACCGCCAGGTAGCTGGCTAACCCGATGGTGATGGCGGGGAAGATAATATGAAATGACACGGTGAAAGCGAACTGGATCCGCGCCAGGTGGAATGCATCAAGACCGAACATGCAGAACTCCGCAACAAAATTGACTCAGCGCAATTCTAGGCTTCGTTGATAACGGGTTGCAGGAACAGAAACGCTGTTTTTCCCTATAACAGTTGGGGTCTGTTATGACCTTTTGGCAAAACGCAGAATGGCGCTCTCCCGGTCTGCGCTGCGCTTAGCCGGGCTACGGGCTCCCAGCCGTCTGCGGTCCGCTAGCCCGGATAGATGCGCCAGCAACGCCTCCGGTAAGGTATTATTTCACTACACACCATAACAGTTTTTATAAACTGCCATTATTTCTCATCTGATATATAATTGACCCTACGAATAGCGACACGGATCGACGGATGAAAAAGTACCAGCGGCTGGCGCAGCAGATTACCGAACAGATCGCGCTTGGGGTGTGGTTACCCGGCGACAGGTTGCCCTCGCTGCGCGAACAGGTGGTAAGCAGCGGAATGAGTTTTATGACCGTTAGCCACGCCTATCAGCTACTGGAGAGCCAGGGACGCATCATCGCCCGTCCGCAGTCCGGCTATTATGTCGCGCCGCAGCCCACTAAACCGCGGCAGCCCGCGCCGCCCGCCCAGGTAACGCGTGATGAAGCGGTTGATATCAACACTTATATCTTTGAAGTGCTGCAGGCCAGCCGCCAGGCCTCTATGTTGCCCTTCGCCTCGGCTTTTCCCGATCCGCGACTATTCCCCTTACCGCAGCTCAACCGCTCGCTGGCGCAGGTGAGCAAAACCGCAACCGCCATGAGCGTGATTGAAAACCTGCCGCCGGGGAACGATGAACTGCGCCATGCGATTGCCCGGCGCTACGCGCTGCAGGGAATGAATATCTCGCCGGACGACATCGTGATCACCGCCGGCGCGCTGGAAGCGCTGAACCTTAGTCTGCAGGCCGTCACCGAACCGGGCGATTGGGTGGTGGTGGAAAATCCCTGCTTCTACGGGGCGCTGCAGGCTCTTGAAAGATTGCGCCTGAAAGCGCTATCGGTGGCCACGGATGTTAAAGAGGGGATCGATCTCGCCGCGCTGGAGCAGGCGCTACAGAGCTATCCGGTGAAAGCCTGCTGGCTGATGACCAATGGGCAAAACCCGCTCGGCTTTACCCTCAGCGCGGAGAAAAAAGCGCGGCTGGTGGCACTGCTGGCGCGCTATAACGTGATGCTGATTGAAGATGATGTTTACAGCGAGCTCTACTTTGGTCGTGAGAAACCGCTGCCGGCAAAATACTGGGATCGCGACGATATGACGCTGCACTGCAGCTCCTTCTCCAAATGTCTGGTACCCGGGTTCCGTATCGGCTGGGTGGCGGCGGGCAAGCACGCCCGACGGATCCAGCAGCTACAGCTGATGAGTACGCTCTCCACCAGTTCGCCAATGCAGCTGGCGCTGGTCGATTACCTTTCGACTAAACGCTACGATGCCCACCTGCGCCGTTTACGCCGCCAGCTTGCCGAGCGCAAACAGCTGGCCTGGCAGGCCCTGCTGCGCCATCTTCCCGCAGAGGTAAAAATTCATCATAGCGATAGCGGTTATTTTCTCTGGCTTGAGCTTCCCGCCGGAGCCGATGCGGGGGAGCTGAGCGCCCGTGCGCTGGCGTATAACATCAGCATTGCGCCGGGGAAAATGTTTTCCACCACCGCCAGCTGGACTTCATTCTTCCGCTTTAATACCGCGTGGGGCTGGGGCGAAAAAGAGGAGCTGGGGGTTAAACGCCTGGGCGAACTGATTCGCGAAATGCTGGCTTAGCGTTATTTATTTCCCGCCAGTGATACCGGGCCGAAAAATAAGCCGGCGAACAGGTGGGTTATTATTTTACTGATGCCAACCATAGGAAATTCGCATAGTCGTATTGCCTCGCTAACTCCTTGTCTATAATCCATAAAGTTATTCCGTGTATGCCGTTTTTTGCGTAATGCGCCCCTTGTCACAACCTGAATAAATTTCCCCGGGGGCCCCAGGCGCGCCGTCTACTGTTATGAAGGAAGATATTTTTACGGCACGGCTGCCGCTCATTTTCTTGTGACAGGAGTATGACCCGATGAGCAAAAAAATTGCCCGTGGCAGCCTTTGCGTGCTGGGGATGGTTTTCCTGACGGCGCAGGCCGCCGAGCCGCCGACTTCTCTCGATAAAGGCGAAGGTCGTCTCGATATTATTGCCTGGCCGGGATATATCGAGCGGGGACAAACCGATAAAAGCTACGACTGGGTGAGCCAGTTTGAAAAAGAGTCCGGCTGTCAGGTTAATGTCAAAACCGCCGCCACGTCCGATGAGATGGTCAGCCTGATGGCAAAAGGAGGCTATGACCTGGTCACCGCCTCCGGCGACGCTTCGCTGCGCCTGATTATGGGTAAGCGCGTGCAGCCGATTAACACTGCGCTGATTGCTAACTGGCACTCCCTCGACCCACGCGTGGAAAAAGGCGCGTGGTTTAACGTCGGCGGACAGGTCTACGGCACTCCGTACCAGTGGGGGCCAAACCTGCTGATGTACAACAGCAGAACCTTCCCGACGCCGCCGGATAGCTGGAGCGTGGTGTTCGTAAAACAAAATCTGCCGGACGGCAAAACCAATCAGGGCCGCGTACAGGCTTATGATGGGCCGATCTATATTGCCGACGCCGCGCTATTCGTTAAAGCCACTCAGCCGCAGCTGGGTATTAATGATCCCTATCAACTTACCGAAGCGCAGTATCAGGCGGTGCTGAAAGTCCTGCGCGAACAGCACCCGCTGATCCACCGCTACTGGCACGATACCACCGTGCAGATGAGCGATTTTAAAAACGAAGGCGTGGTGGCCTCCAGCGCCTGGCCCTATCAGGCGAACGGTCTGAAAGCGGAAGGCCAGCCGATCGCCACCGTTTTTCCGAAAGAGGGCGTCACCGGCTGGGCGGATACCACTATGCTGCACAGCGATGCTAAACATCCGGTTTGCGCTTATAAATGGATGAACTGGTCGCTCACCCCGAAAGTGCAGGGGGATGTCGCCGCCTGGTTTGGTTCGCTGCCGGTCGTACCTGCGGGTTGCAAAGCCAGCGCGCTGCTCGGGGATAAAGGCTGCGAAACCAATGGTTACAACGAATTCGCCAAAATTGCGTTCTGGAAAACGCCGGTTGCCGAAGGCGGGAAATTCGTCCCCTACAGCCGCTGGACGCAGGATTACATCGCGATTATGGGCGGTCGCTAAGTCGCCGGAGGCGAAGAACATGCACGCGGTAGAGCTGGATAATATTTCGCGCCTGTACGGCGACGTGCGGGCGGTGGATGGCGTCAGCATCGCTATTCGCGACGGCGAGTTTTTCTCTATGCTGGGGCCATCTGGCTCCGGCAAAACCACCTGCCTGCGCCTGATTGCCGGATTTGAACAGCTTTCGGGCGGGACGATACGTATTTTTGGCCAACCGGCCAGCGCGCTGCCGCCCTGGCAGCGCGATGTGAATACCGTTTTCCAGGATTATGCGCTGTTTCCTCATATGTCGGTACTCGATAACGTCGCCTACGGGTTGATGGTTAAGGGGATCGGCAAAAAGGAGCGCCACGCCCGTGCGCAGGAGGCGCTGGAGAAGGTGGCGCTCGCTTTTGTGCATGCGCGCAAGCCTTCTCAGCTTTCCGGCGGCCAGCGCCAGCGGGTAGCCATCGCCCGGGCGCTGGTGAATCAGCCCAGGGTCCTGCTGCTGGATGAACCGCTGGGGGCACTGGATCTAAAACTGCGCGAACAGATGCAGCTGGAGCTGAAAAAACTGCAGCAGGCGCTGGGCATCACCTTCATTTTTGTGACCCACGATCAGGGAGAGGCCCTGTCGATGTCTGACCGCGTGGCGGTCTTTAATCAGGGACGCATTGAGCAGGTTGATGCGCCTCAGGATCTCTATTTGCGGCCAAGAACGGCGTTTGTCGCCGGGTTTGTCGGTACCGCCAATGTGTTTAGCAGCGAGCTGGCGCAAAAGCTGTGCGCGATGACGGGCGCCTGGTCGCTGCGTCCGGAGCATATTCGGCTGAATGCCGGCGGGGAGGTGCAGATTCAGGGGATCGTGCAGGCGGTGCAGTATATGGGCGCCGCCACGCGCGTCGAGCTGAAGCTGGCTGACGGCGAGAAGCTGCTGGTGAGTCAGGCGAATGTCGATGGTCAGGCTGCGCTGAACGCCCCTCCGGTAGGGCAACAGGTGCTGGCTTCATGGTCGCGTGCGGCGATGGTCCCCCTGGAGAGCGGAGGGTGATATGACGATGGCGATACCCTCTGCCGGAGGCGGACGCCTGGCCGGCACCTTCTGGCGTCATCCCTCGCTGGCTCTGTTTCTGCTACTGCTGGGGCCGCTCATGTGGTTTGGCATTGTCTATCTGGGGTCGTTGTTGACCCTTTTGTGGCAAAGCTTCTATACCTTTGATGATTTTACCATGTCGGTCACCAATGACCTGACGCTGGCCAATCTGCGCGCGCTGTTTAATCCGGCTAACTACGACATTATTGTGCGCACGCTGGTGATGGCGCTATCGGTGACCGTCGCCAGCGCGATTCTGGCACTGCCCATGGCCTGGTATATGGCCCGCTATACCCGTGGCAAGATGAAAGCCTTTTTCTATATCGCCGTGATGTTGCCGATGTGGGCGAGCTATATCGTCAAAGCCTATGCCTGGACGCTGCTGCTGGCTAAAGATGGCGTCGCCCAGTGGTTCCTGCGCCATCTTGGTCTGGAAAGCGTACTGAGCATGGTGCTGACGATCCCGGCGGTCGGCGGCAATACGCTGTCGACCTCTGGGCTGGGGCGCTTCCTGGTGTTCGTCTATATCTGGCTGCCGTTTATGATCCTGCCGGTGCAGGCGGCGCTGGAACGCCTGCCGTCTTCATTGCTGCAGGCCTCCGCCGATCTTGGCGCCCGTCCGCGCCAGACCTTTCGCTATGTGGTGCTGCCGTTAGCGATCCCCGGCATTGCGGCGGGGTCCATTTTTACCTTCTCCCTGACGCTGGGCGATTTTATCGTGCCGCAGTTGGTGGGGCCGCCGGGATTCTTTATCGGCAATATGGTCTATTCCCAGCAGGGGGCGATTGGCAACATGCCGATGGCGGCGGCGTTTACCCTGGTGCCCATTGTACTGATTGCCCTCTATCTGGCGTTCGTGAAACGTCTGGGAGCATTTGATGCACTCTGATCGCGCACCGCTGTTCCTGAAGGTCGCCACCTGGGGTGGCGTGATATTCCTGCATTTCCCGCTGCTGATTATCGCTCTCTACGCATTCAATACCGAAGACGCCGCCTTCAGCTTTCCGCCTGCAGGCCTGACGCTGCGCTGGTTTAGCGAAGCGGCGGGGCGTAGCGATATTATCGATTCCGTGACGTTGTCACTAAAAATCGCCGCGCTGTCGACCGCCATCGCTCTCGTACTTGGCACGCTGGCTGCAGGTGCGCTGTGGCGCAGCACGTTTTTTGGCAAAAACGCCGTGTCGCTACTGCTGCTATTACCGATCGCGCTGCCCGGCATTATTACCGGGCTTGCGCTGCTGACCGCCTTTAAGGCCGTCAATCTGGAACCAGGGCTGCTGACTATCGTCGTGGGACACGCGACCTTCTGCGTGGTCGTGGTATTTAACAACGTGATTGCCCGCTTTCGCCGCACTTCATGGAGTCTGGTGGAAGCGTCGATGGATTTAGGCGCAACCGGCGGGCAAACCTTTCGTTACGTGGTACTGCCCAATCTGGGATCGGCGCTGCTGGCGGGGGGAATGCTGGCGTTTGCTCTGTCGTTTGATGAAATTATCGTGACCACGTTTACCGCCGGGCACGAGCGTACGCTGCCGCTCTGGTTGCTTAATCAGCTCGGGCGCCCGCGCGATGTCCCGGTCACCAACGTCGTCGCGCTGCTGGTCATGCTGGTGACGATGTTTCCGATTCTGGGGGCCTGGTGGCTCACTCGTGACGGCGACATCAGCGCGGAAAATGGAAAATAAAAAACCGATACAGGATAATGCTATGCAAAATAACCTTTTGATAAACGGTAAGTTAGTGGCTGGCGAAGGCGAGACTGTGCCGGTGTTTAATCCAGCCACCGGCGAAGAGATTTTGTCGATTGCGGAGGCCTCTGCGACGCAGGTTGATGCCGCGGTTGACGCCGCTGACCTGGCCTTTGCCGGCTGGAGTCAGACGACGCCGAAAACCCGCGCCGAATGCCTGCTGCGGCTGGCGGATCTGATTACTGAACATGCCCAGGAGCTGGCTCAACTGGAGTCGTTGAACTGCGGCAAACCGCTGCACTGCGTGGTCAACGATGAGCTACCGGCGGTTGCCGATGTTTTCCGATTTTTCGCCGGTGCAGCGCGCTGTCTGCCGGGTATGGCGGCAGGTGAATACCTCGAAGGCCACACCTCGATGATCCGCCGCGATCCGGTCGGCGTGGTGGCTTCTATCGCGCCGTGGAACTATCCGCTCATGATGGCGGCCTGGAAACTGGCGCCAGCGCTGGCGGCAGGCAACTGCGTGGTAATAAAACCCTCTGAGATCACTCCGCTCACCGCGCTGAAGTTAGGTGAACTGGCGCAGGAGATTTTCCCCGCCGGGGTGCTTAATGTCCTGTTCGGGCGCGGAGCAACCGT
The DNA here is from genome assembly GCF_051835185.1 of Klebsiella sp. K5-306. Taxonomy (NCBI): domain Bacteria; kingdom Pseudomonadati; phylum Pseudomonadota; class Gammaproteobacteria; order Enterobacterales; family Enterobacteriaceae; genus Klebsiella; species Klebsiella sp. K5-306. The sequence goes on along the minus strand of NZ_JAIFJY010000009.1, from coordinate 164,052 downwards.
CGGCGATCCGCTGACCGCCCATGCCCGGGTTCGCATGGTGTCGCTAACCGGCTCGATTGCTACCGGCGCGCATATTATCGGCCATACCGCGGCGTCGATTAAGCGAACCCATATGGAGCTGGGCGGGAAGGCGCCGGTTATCGTCTTTGATGATGCGGATATTGACGCGGTGGTGGAGGGGGTACGGACCTTTGGGTTTTATAACGCCGGTCAGGACTGTACCGCCGCCTGCCGCATTTACGCGCAGGCCGGAATCTATGACCAACTGGTGGAAAAGCTCGGCGCGGCGGTCGCCAGCCTGAAGATTGGACCGCCGGACGATGAAACGACCGAACTGGGCCCGCTGAGCTCGCAGGCGCATCTGGACAGGGTCAGCGCCGCCGTCGATGCGGCTCGTGCCTTGCCGCATATTCAGGTGGTGACTGGCGGCAGCAAAGCGCCGGGCAATGGTTACTACTTCCAGCCCACGCTGCTGGCAGGGGCGAAGCAGGACGATGCGATTGTGCAGCGGGAGGTTTTTGGTCCGGTTGTCAGCATCACCGCATTTAGCGATGAAGAGCAAGCGCTGTGCTGGGCCAACGATTCCCAATATGGTCTTGCCTCGTCGGTATGGACTCGCGATGTCGGCAGAGCGCACCGGCTCAGCGCCCGCCTGCAGTATGGCTGTACCTGGGTCAATACGCATTTTATGCTGGTTAGCGAAATGCCGCATGGCGGGCAGAAGCTCTCCGGCTACGGCAAGGATATGTCGATGTATGGCCTGGAGGATTATACGACCATCCGTCATGTGATGATCAAGCACGGATAGAGGATGAGTGATTCAGATTAGCCTGCTAATAGTTACCATAGCAAAAAATGTTAAAACAGAAGCGTGCGTTTATGAGAATATTCTTAAGCCCCTTCAAGAGCTAAGCCATGATGAGTGCCGGAGATAAGCGCCGGATGGGGCCGGTTAGTCCCCGGGGCGAGGGATGCGCTCTTCCGGGTCCTCTCGTTAACTGACGGAAAAGTTCGCCAGCCCCTGCAGGTAATGCAGGGGCTTTTTGTTGCGCTGGAGATATTAACTTGTTGCTGTGATTTTGCCTGATATCAGGTCATCAGAAATTAAATATGTACGGCGTTATTTATTTTTTGGCAAATGATTAACAGGCTAACGTTTGTTTTTTTTGCTCGGTAAACTTGATTGACGACGCTCGCGAACATAAGAAAAAAGATTATAAATTGCAGCAATAAGTAAAATTAACGCCACAATAAGCACGGCGATTCCGGACATGTACCACCTCAAAAAGCAATGAGTAAAAAACAAGCTTCGCATAACTTGTAATTATGAATGTATGATTTTATGCGAAACAAGGCAAATGATATTTCTTATCATTTAAACTCGACAGAAAAGTTTTATCGCTACTTTGATTTTGTAAGCTATTGATAAGTAATGATGTTTTATCTTTTTAACCCGTTTTACTGCATCTTGGCCGCCATTGAACCCGCTAATTATGATGATCGCCTCTTGGCTCAATGCTGATGATTGGATAAAGAATAGTGAACAATTGCCCTGCGCCAGGAAAGGCCCGTGAGCTTCGGAGAATAGCGCGCAGCGCTGATTGCGGCAAATAAGGCTTATTTAAACTTAAGCCATCAAATATATAACCACATAAATAGAGGTGTTATTAATTGCGGGTTGTGAGAATAAGTTCTGAAAGGCAAGAGATATTCATTTATCGCCATTAATATTTTCGTGCTCCCCTTTAAAGTTAGCGAATATGTAATGTTTATGTTAAATAATACGCGATGGTGACGGCTGGTGGGGCAGGGAAGCGGGTTTGACTTTATATAGCCGCTCATGCGAACATTCGGCGCAATTTGTTGCTTCGACGTTGATATAGTTTTGAAAAAAATAGCGTGTTTTCTCTTCGTGGCCTGCGCCACAGCGATGCTTTACGGGAATTTTCCCGCTAAACAGATTGTTGATTGTGAAAAACAGGGCGTAGCAGAAGCGGTTTGCGCTGCAGCCGCGTGGGACAGTGAAAAAGTTGACCTGCTACCGGCGTGGGATCCTGAATTGCAGAAGCTGATGACCGTGCAACAACACGCCTCTGCAGCTGAGGCAGGCGCTATTAAATCGTAAAAAAGCAGCCTTCAAAGGCTGCTTTTTTAGGTTTCATTGCTGAGTAAAATCGCTAGAACCAACCAAAACGAACGGACAACAGGCCGATTAGCGCAAGCGCTGCGCCGACATTTATCAGAAGGACGGTTTTGCTGGAAACATCCATAACGCCACCTTAATGAATTAGCCTCTACAGTTATAGTACGAGGTCAAAGGTTGCGCTATCGGACTAAGCCGAATCGGGCGTATTTCTGAAAATTAAAGCCGTGACTCGTTTTATTATGCCATAAACTCTGACGTACGCTGGGGTACGAAAAGGCATCGCTTGACGCGAAAATGCCTCTCAGGGAAGGAAGAAGAAAAATGACGTTGTACCAGAAAATGCTGGTTTTTTATGCAGTTATGGGCTGTATCTGCGCGGTAATAAGCTGGTTCTTAACGAAAGAGAGCCGCTGGATCCGCCTGCTGGCGGCGCTGCTGATTGGCGCGACATGGCCGTTCAGCTTTCCCATGGCGTTGCTGGTCTCTTTGTTCTGATTGAAAAATCGATGGCTAACTTTTAGTGATGACTGTATAAAAAAACAGGCTCAACTAACGGATGATCTTCGATGAACAGTTTCTATTCCTCTCAGGCCGGCGGCAACGTGCGCTGGCTGGACCTGCCCGGCCGCGGTGAACCGATTATCTTTATCCACGGCCTGGGCTGCGCCTCAACCTATGACTATCCTCGCGTGGCCGCCGATCCTGCGCTGGCCGGACGGCGAACGATTCTGGTCGATTTACCCGGATACGGCTACAGCGACAAGCCGCCATCTTTCGGCTATCGCATTGGCGATCAGGCCGGAGTGATAGTTGAGCTTCTGGATTGCTTAGGGCTAACGCGCTGCTACTTGTATGGTCACAGCATGGGCGGCAGCGTGGCGATTGAAGCCGCAGAACGGCTCGCCGAACGGGTGCTGGGGCTGCTGGTGGCCGAACCCAATCTCTATCCCGGGGGCGGGATGTACAGCAGGCGCATCGCGGAACAAACCGAAGAGCGCTTTATTGCCCGGGGCTATGCCGAGATGCTCAGTGCCGAAACCTCGCCCTGGGCCGGTTGCCTGCAAAACAGCGCTCCGTGGGCGGTGTGGCGCGGAGCGTCCAGCCTGGTGAAGGGCGCTAATCCGTCCTGGTTTACCCGCTTTATCCATTTATCCTGTCCTAAGGCCCTGATTTACGGAGAGCATTCGTTACCGGCTCAAGAAGCGACGGATACTGTCGCGACGGGGATCCCGCTGTTAGCGATCCCGCAGGCCGGGCATTCAATGGCGTGGGAAAACCCATCGGCGCTGGCCCGCACGCTGGACAATTTTTATGCCAGCATTGAGGCAGAAATCTGATTCGTGATCGCTACATACAAAAAGAAACAATATTTCATTTATTTTGATATTCCGTTTCTTTTATATGTGGCGAGCGTGAAATGCGAATAATCAACATCCTGGGTCTCTCGGCTTTACTCTGTACGCCTCTGCTTCTGCAAGGGTGCGTAACGCAACATCCGCGCGGGACGGCTTCCCGCCCGCAGCTTACGGCGGCGGAAGCGGCAAGCTTCACCATGGAGCGCTATTTTGCGCAGGGCGGCGCGTTGAGTGCCCCGGATGGGCCATGGTCGCCATCGCCAGTTAGCCTTCCGCAAACGGAAAGCGCCTGGCGCGTGGCGCCTGCGGGAGCGCCGTACTCTCGCATTCAGCAGGCGGTTAATGCGGCAATAGCCCAGCATTCGGCAAAGAATGAGCGTATCTATATCCGTATCGAGCCAGGCATCTATCGGGAAACGGTCTATATCCCCGCAGGGGCGCCGCCGATAACCCTTTATGGCGCGGGAGAGCAGCCCGAAGAGGTCAGGATTGAGCTGGCGCTGGATTCACAATTTTCTGCGCAGCGCTATCGCGAGCAGGTGAACGGCCAGCATCAGTATCGTGAAGGCGACCCCGCCTGGTACCAGTATGCGCTTTGCGCCGGGCGTACCAGTAAGACAATAGGCACCAACTGCGCGGCGGTGATGTGGTCGCAAAGCGCTGATTTCCAGCTGGTTAATCTTAGCGTAGCCAACAGTCTGCTGGATACCGTTGATGGCGGTACCCACCAGGGGGTGGCTCTGCGGACGGATGGCGATCGCGTGCAGCTGGAGAAAGTCCGTTTGCTGGGACGCCAGGATACGCTCTATTTGAATACCAGCAACCTGCGTAATGAAGCGGTGACGGATCGCATTAGCCGCGTATACGTCAAAGACAGCTACGTCGAAGGGGACGTGGATTATGTCTTCGGCCGGGCGAATGCGGTCTTTGACAATGTGCATTTCCACACCGTCTCGACGCGCCGTTCTCCCGAGGCTTACGTGCTGGCGCCGAACACGTTGCCGGATAATCCATACGGCTTTCTGGTGAAGAACAGCCGCTTTACCGGCGACAGCGGCTATCAGGGCAGTTTCAAGGCAAAGCTGGGCCGCGCCTGGGATCAGGGGGCAGGCAAGACCGGCTATTTAGCGGGGCAGACCGCCAACGGACAGGTGCTGATCGCCAACAGCGCTATCGATCAAAGCTACGATCGGCTTTCCCCATGGGGCGCTGCGGCCACCACCTCCCGACCGTTCCGCGGCAATATTTCCGCAGAACGACAGCTGGATGACGTGGCCTTTAATCGCCTGTGGGAATTCAAGAACCATTGGCGGCCGTGAAACTTAAAACGGCAGCTCGCGCGGGAGCGTTTGCAGCGTGATCCAGCGCAGCTCAGTAAACTCGGCAATCCCCGCGCGTCCGCCAAAGCGGCCATAGCCCGATGATTTACAGCCGCCAAACGGCATTTGCGCTTCATCGTGCACGGTGGGGCCGTTGATGTGGCAAATGCCGGTTTGCAGATTTTGCGCCAGGTTCCACGCCCGGGCGCTGTCCCGACTGTATATCGCCGACGAGAGGCCATATTCGCTTTCGTTCGCGACGGCCAGCGCTTCGGCTTCGTTCTGAACGCGAATAATCGATTTTACCGGGCCGAACGATTCCTCATGCCAGATGCGCATTTCCCGGGTGACGCCATCGAGCAGGGTGGCGCGCATTTGCGTCGAATTGGATGTGCCGCCTGTGAGCAGGCGCGCGCCCTTCGCCAGCGCATCCTCTATCAAGGCATTGCAGCGGGTGACGGTCTTCATCTCTACCACCGGGCCGAGCAGGCTGGCGGGCAGGGCCGCCGCGCGCCTGGCTAGCAGCGCCACAAACTCTTCCGCGACGGCCGCATCCACAATGATGCGCTCGGTCGACATGCAGATTTGTCCGGCGTTGGCGAATGCGCCAAAAACGGCGCCCGCAGCCGCCTGTTCGAGGTCAGCGTCGTCGAGCACCAGCAGCGGTGCCTTGCCGCCCAGTTCAAGCACCGCCGGTTTCAGATGCTCCCCGCAGGTGCGGGCGATAATCCGTCCTACCGGCGTGGAACCGGTGAGGTTGATGCGACGTACGGCGGGGTGCGCTATTAGAGACTCCACCAGCGCAGGAGCGTCGGCGGGAGTGCAGGTCAGATAATTCACCACGCCGGCGGGGAAGCCCGCCGCCGCCAGGGCATCGATAATTAGCCCCTGAGTCGCCGGCGAGAGCTCCGCGCCTTTGAGAATAACCGTATTTCCGCAGGCCAGCGGCGTGGCGATAGCGCGAGTCGCCAGAATCAATGGTGCGTTCCACGGCGCCATGCTGAGTACGACGCCCGCCCCCTGACGGATGCCCAACGCCAGATTTCCCGGCACGTTAGAGGGGATCACCTGGCCTTCGATTTGCGTGGTCAATGCGGCGGCTTCGCGCAGGATATCGGCGGCCAGATGCACGTTAAAACCGGCCCAGTGCGCGGTGGCTCCCGTTTCGGCCGCCATCGCGGCAATAAACTTCGCCTCACGGCGCAGCATCTCTTCGGCAGCGTCCAGCAGGAGGCGTCGCCGTTCTGCGGGTATCGTATCGCGCCATTGCGGATACGCCGCGCCGGCGGTATCGGCGCAGCGGCGAGCGTCAGCCAGGCTGGCGGCGCTGGCAACGGAGGCGTTTTCTTGCGTCAGCGGGTTGTGGCGGGTAAAAGTGGCATGGCCTTCCGCATCGTGCCACTGGCCGTTGGTGTAGAGAGTGCAGGTTATTGTCATTGTAGGTTTCTCCTGGCGTTGCGATTTGCCGAGTGTACCGGGTTGCGCCGCCGCGTGATGCCGTCCGGGCGGTTATCGCCCTGTTTTTTCGCAACCTTTCGCACGCTTCACATTTATGACTGAAATCGAGGGGGGAGTGAAAGTAGAGATGCTGAATTAATCGGCGAAAATGCGGTTTTTAGCATAACCTGATACCAATTGATTATTTGCCGGTTGAATTCCCCTGTGCTGTTATTAAAGGACTTATAACAAATTCATAAGGCTTATAACCATGTCTACAGGGAAAACGTTTATTGCGCTGGCGTTGAGCGCACTTCTGCCGGCGGCAAGCGCGCTGGCGGCGGGCGATGATACGCTGGTCTATTGCTCCGAAGCCTCTCCGGAATCCTTCAATCCGCAGATTGCCAGTTCCGGGCCCTCTTTTGTCGCCAGCTCTCAGGTGCTGTATAACCGGCTGATAAACTTTGATCCGGTCAAAAACACGCCAGTTCCTTCCCTCGCGACGGAATGGAACGTCTCTCCGGACGGCAAAACCTGGACCTTTACCCTGCGTAAAGGCGTGCAGTTCAACAGCAATAAATTCTTTAAGCCGACCCGCGATTTCAACGCCGATGATGTGCTGTTCTCGGTGCTGCGCCAGAAAGATGCGAATCATCCTTATCACAATGTTTCCCACGGGCAATACGAATACTTTCACGACGTCGGGCTGGATAAGCTGATTAAAGAGGTCAAAAAGATCGATGACTACCACATTCAGTTTGTGCTCAACGAACCGAATGCGGCATTCCTCGCCGACTGGGGGATGGATTTTGCGTCAATTCTGTCTGCCGAATATGCCGATGCAATGCTGAAAAAAGGCACGCCGGAGTATATCGATACCTGGCCTGTCGGCACCGGACCTTACGCCCTCCAGCAGTATAAGGTGGATTCGCTGATTCGCTATGTTGCCAACCCGCACTACTGGGATGGTGAAGTGCCGACTAAACACCTGATCTTCTCGATCACCCCGAACGTTGAGACACGGCTGGCGAAGCTACAAACCAATGAATGCCAGATTATTCCCGCGCCGTCGCCGGTACAATTCCCGGTGATTAAAGGTAATAAAGATCTGGCGCTGCATTCGGTTGAGGCGCTCAACGTCGGCTATCTGGCGTTTAATACCGAGAAAAAGCCGTTCGATAACCTGCTGGTGCGGCAGGCGCTCAACTATGCCACCGACAAGCAGGCGATCGTGAAAGCGGTGTTCCTGGAGTCCGGCAGCGTTGCAAAATCGCCGATCCCTGCCAATATGCTGGGCTATAAGAAAGATCTGCCCGATTACGACTACGATCCGCAAAAAGCGACAGATCTCCTTAAACAGGCCGGGCTGGAAAAAGGGGCCGAAGTCACCCTCTGGTCGATGCCGGTGCAGCGCCCGTATAATCCTAATTCGCGCCGTATCGCTGAAATGATCCAGAACGACTGGAGCAAAGTTGGCATCAAAGCCAAAATCGTCACCTATGAGTGGGGCGAGTACCTCGCCGGTATGCGCAAAGGGGAGCATGACAGCGCGCTGTTTGGCTGGATGTCAGATAACGGCGATCCGGATAACTTTGCCGGTACCCTGTTAAGCTGCGATAACATTAAAACCGGCTCCAACGTTGCCCGCTGGTGCGATAAGCCCTACGATGCGCTGGTGAAAAAGGCTATCCTGGTGAGCGACCCGCAGGAGCGCGCTAAACTCTACGCTCAGGCGCAGGAGATTTTTTATCAGCAGGCCCCATGGATCACCCTGGCAACCGGCAAAACCTTCTACGCGACGCGCAGTAACGTTAGCGGATACAGCGTGAGCCTGATGGGCAGCGATTTTTCCAAAGTTAAACTTAATTAAGCCGGAAGGAGGAAGCATGTCGCATCTGGATGAGGTCGTCGCGCGCGTGGACGCGGCGATTGCCGAAAGCGTCATTAGCCATATGAACGAACTGCTGATTACATTAAGCGACGACGCCGGGCTGGGGCGAGAAGAGCGCTACGTGCAGCAGCAGCGTTTGCGTAACGCTATTGCTCATCATGGCCGCCAGCAGCATGAGGAACAGGAAGCGCGCCGGGAGCAGTTGACCCGCGGCGGCGAGATCCACTAAGCCAGGCGCTAGAACTGGCGTCTGGCCACCAGCCAGGCGCCGATAACCAGCATTACCGCACCGCAGAGTGGGCCAATCAGCGCGCGAAGCGGAACGCCATGCGCGCGAAGTAAATCCATCACCAGGCCACCGATCAACTGACTGGCAATCAATACTGCGATGGTGGTCGCCGCCCCGACGTTCTGATAGCCGCTGATGCTGGCAAAGACAAAGAACGAACCCAGCAAACCCGGAATTAGCGTCCACCACTTTACGCTGACCGCCAGCTCCTGAATCCCTGCCGCGCCGTGCTTCAGCAGCAGTATCGTGACAAAAATCACGATGCCGACCAGCGAGTTCAGCAGCATAGCGATCAGAATGGTCGATGCGGACTGGGTAATTCGTACCATCAGGGTGTTTTGCACGACCAGCCCAATGCCGGCGGCAATCAAACAGGCCAGGGTCAGCGTCTGATTCATGCGCCGCCGTCCGGATCGCGGCGATCGTCAAGCTGTAGCTGCATAAAGGTCAAATCCAGCCAGCGGCCAAATTTCGTGCCGACCTGCGGCATCTGTCCGGTGGTGATAAAGCCCAGCGTGTGGTGCAGATGTAAAGAAGCCTCATTTTGCGCTTCGATACCGGCAACCATCACGTGCTTATTCAATCGCTTAGCTTCGGCGATCAGGGCCACCAGCAGGCTGCGGCCCAGCCCTTTGCCCTGATGCTCAGGATGGACATATACGGAATGCTCGACGGTATGGCGAAAGCCATCAAAGGCGCGCCAGTCTCCGAAGGAAGCATAACCGGTAATGACGCCGTTTTCTTCGCTCACCAGCACCGGATAACCGGCGATCTGTCGGGCTTCATACCACGCGATGCGATTGTCGGTATCGACAGTTTTATCGTTCCAGATGGCGGCGGTATGGACGACCGCATGGTTGTAGATTTCTGCGATTGCCGCGCAATCGTCTTTGCTGGCATGGCGGATGATCATGGTAACCCTCAGGCTTGTACACTATAGTAGTACGCTATTATTACAATAATGTACGCAAGGCTGTCATCTGTTTTAGCCATAAATTTTTCCTCTGGCTTGCCGAATCCGTCGGTTCTCTGTCCAGGACTCTCCTGTCTCATCATTCAAATCAATACTTCCTGTTTTACAACTGATTGAACGTATCACTATTACTCTACAGTCATATTTTCAATTTTTATTTACCAGTTTTATATTTTGATGACATTTAGTAATGAAGTTGTGGCCACGATAACTTCATGATTGTATTGAAGATGATACAAATCATTGTGATAGCATTCCCTTTTTTATTTTTACGCAATAGAAATAGCTTAACCCCGGAAGATATATTGTCATTAATCAGAGTGCGTATGGAAAAATAGACGGCATAACTCTGGTGGATTTTATAACGATATTCCATTCATACCATTATGCGTATTTATACGCAGGGATTCATTTTGCTGATAAGGGTGAAGCAATGGCGCGTAGGAAAAATATGAAAGTAGTAGTGCCTTCGATACTGACAATTATTATGGGTAATGTATTAGTCAATACCACCATGGCGGCTGAAACTAATGTGCTACAGGCGGCACCGGCTTATACCGCAACGCAGACTAAAGGGGAGTCGCTGTGGAGCAATGATGATACGGCGATCGGTATTTTAGGATCCGTACGTTTAATGGCCAAAACGGATTCTCATCATAGCCAGGAACATAATATACAGAATAATGACTCACGGCTGGGGGTAGCCGTACGGCATAATTTTGATCTGAACGGCCTGAGTAATTATGCCGTAGGTTATTATGAGACTGGCGTTCATGGTTTAGATTCCGCAACAGATGACCAGGGCAACGATGTTTATACCCGGCAGGCTTATGCCGGTATTGGTAACGATCGATATGGTGTAGTGACCTTCGGTAAACAATATGCGCCGACAGACTGGGGGCTGGGCATTGACACAACCTATGCCTGGGGTGGAAAGGCGAAACATGATACCGCCGGAATGTCGACGGATATTATTAATTCCGCGGCGATCTACTATTTTAATGATAAAAATATGACCCTTGGCGTCATGGGGCAAGGTAATGACAACGTCGACAGCATCGGCTTTGCGGCCTATGGCGATGGCCCGAACCTGCATGACGCTTACCGCGATGGCTCAGCCACCGTTCACGGCGGCGCCGCGGCCGCCGCGCAGTATCGCTGGGATAACGGATTCTCCGTCTCCAGCGCCGTTGCCTATAATCATTACACGGTAAATAGCGGGTCAGCCAGCGGCTGCCAGAGTTTTGGCCCGAATGGTCACTGCTTTCATTACACCGATAATAACGGTGATGCCTATGACGGCAATACGTATTCCATGGGGATGAACGCAAAATATACCGCCAACGTCGGTGACCACGCCTGGTATAACGGCGCGGAGGTGACGTATTATCTGAATAAAGTTAATGATGTTAAAGCGGCGACCAGCGGTCATTACGATCGTAATACCCGGCATGGTGATGACCAGGAAACGGTGCTTGGCCTGGAATATGACTCCCAGTTTAAAATCACGCCGGCCTGGGGAGTGTACGTTGATTTTAACTGGTCGCAGGGCGGGGATGCCATGGACGGGCAGCACTTCCAGTCGACGGTATTAGGCACTGATTACTGGCTAGGTAATAGCGCGGTGACCTATCTTGAATACGGCTACGAAAAAGCCTGGGGCAACGATAACGAGGCGTGGAATATTGACGATCATCTTGGCGCAGTGGGCCTGCGCGTCTTTATTTAGTCGAGGCGTTTTCTTTTCATTTATTGCCTTAAAGGATGTAAGTTTAATTATCCCCTGATTTCTCCAGATTGCCCGGCGTAATATCACGTCGGGCCTTTTCCTCGGAATAAGCGGCCATTTTCGGCTGGTTGTGCAAACAGACGCCCTACACTATAGTGTCACGCTATGAATACTATAGAAGACAACCTGAACCAGCGCATCAGCGCACGCATCCGTATTGAGCGGGAATCTCGCGGCTGGTCGCTGAGCGAACTGGCGGATCGGGCGGGCGCGTCCCGGGCGATGATCCACAAGATCGAGCGCGGCGAAAGCAGCCCGACGGCCTCTATGCTTGGGCGGCTTTCCGGCGCCTTTGGCATCAGTATGTCGACGCTGATCGCCCGCGCCGAGATGCAGGAAGGCAAGCTGCTGCGGTTGGCTAATCAGCCGGTGTGGCACGACCCGCAGAGCCACTATCTGCGTCGTCACGTGTCGCCGCGTAGCGATTTGCCTATCGATCTGGTGCAGGTGGAGCTGCCCGGGGGCAGCGATATTCCGATGCCGGCGGCTTCTTATGCCCTGGCGCGACAGCTTATCTGGCTGCAGCAGGGCGAGCTGGTGTTTATCGAAGGCACTACGCGCCACGAAATGCAGGCGGGGGATTGTCTGGAGCTCGGGCCGCCGAACGACTGCCGCTTCATTAATGAAACCACGCAGCCCTGCGTCTATCTGGTCGTCCGGCTCAATCAATCTGCCTCATAATGTCAATGCGCGCTGACGGGAAAGCAGCTAGCCTCAATACAGACTTGTCAAAAGAGGAGTTTGTTATGGCTTTTAATCCGCAACGCCACCGCCGCTGGCTGCTGGCATCCCGTCCGCACGGCGAGCCGACCGGGGAGAACTTCCGCCTGGAAGAGGGTGAGGTCGCTTCTCCTGGGCCGGGGCAGCTGCTGCTGCGCACCGTCTTTCTGTCATTAGATCCCTATATGCGCGGGCGGATGAGCGACGCGCCTTCCTACTCGCCGCCGGTCGCCATTGGCGCGGTGATGGTGGGCGGCACCGTAAGCCGCGTTGTAACGTCGAACCATGCTGATTATCAGCCCGGCGATTGGGTGCTCGGCTACGGCGGCTGGCAGGATTATGAGATTTCCGATGGCAGCGGGCTGGTGAAGCTGGGCGATAACCCGGAACACCCCTCCTGGGCGCTGGGTATCCTCGGTATGCCGGGCTTTACCGCCTACATGGGACTGCTCGATATCGGCCAGCCAAAAGCGGGCGAGACGCTGGTGGTAGCCGCCGCCACCGGGCCGGTCGGCGCCACGGTCGGCCAGATAGCGAAGCTGAAAGGATGCCGTACGGTAGGCATTGCGGGCGGCAGCGAGAAGTGCCGTTATGCGGTAGAGACGCTGGGTTTCGACGTCTGTATCGATCACCGCGCGCCCGATTTTGCCGTTAAGCTGTTAGAAGCGTGCCCGCAGGGCATCGATATCTACTATGAGAACGTTGGCGGCAAAGTATTCGATGAAGTGCTGCCGCTGTTGAACACATCGGCCCGCGTGCCGGTCTGCGGCCTGGTCAGCGGTTACAACGCTACCGCGCTGCCCGCTGGCCCGGATCGTTTACCGCTGCTGATGGCGACGATCCTCAAAAAACGCATTCGGATGCAGGGCTTTATCATCGGCCAGGATTACGGTCACCGGATTGCGGAGTTCCAGCAGGAGATGGGGCGCTGGGTGCAGGCAGGGAAAATCAAATACCGCGAGCAGGTCGTTGACGGCCTGGAGAACGCGCCGCAGGCGCTCATCGGCCTGCTGAAGGGTGAGAACTTCGGTAAGGTCGTGGTTCGCGTCTCTCCTGACGAGTAATCATGTACCCGGCAGGCTTCGCGCCTGCCGGATAGTTTGACCATCAGGCGTAAAACGCCAGCCGCTCGGCCAGCAGATCGACAAAGGCCCGGCGATCGATGTCGAGCATCACCGTCGTATTTGGCGTCTTGCCGGTCAGGTTGTAGAAATCGACCACCGTCATTCCCTGCGTATATTTCCCCTGCGTTTCCACGCCGACCCAGCGTTCAACGGTGGTAAACATCTCCGGCTTCAGCAGCCAGGCAATGGTGCAAGGATCGTGCAGCGGAGCGCCGACAAAACCCCATTTTTCATCCTTATGGTACTCAAGGAAAAAGTCGAGTAGTTCGGCGACGATAGTGGATATCGGATTGCCGATACGGCGGAAACGCTCGATATCTTCGACGTGGATTTGCGCTTTGTGGGTGACATCCAGCCCGGCCATCACCACCGGGATCCCGGACTGGAAAACGATCTCTGCCGCTTCCGGGTCGACGTAGATATTAAACTCGACCGCCGGCTGCCAGTTACCCAGCACCATGGCGCCGCCCATCATCACGATGCGGGCAATTTTGCTATGCAGTTCAGGGTGGCTGTTGAGCAACAGGGCGACGTTGGTTTGCGGACCGGTAGCAACGATCGTAACCGGCCCGGCGCTTTCGCGCAGCGTTTTCGCCATCAGCTCGACGGCGGTGCAGGCCTGCGCGGCAAAGCCCGGCTCCGGCAGCGCCGGGCCGTCAAGCCCACTCTCGCCATGCACGTTATCGGCGATAATCAGCTCCCGCATCAGCGGCTTAAGCGCGCCGCCGGCGACCGGAATATCCGGGCGCTTAAGCAGGGTGAGCATCCGCAAGACGTTGCGCAGCGTTTTTTCCGGTGTCTGGTTTCCGGCGGAGGAGGTGACGGCTTTCACATCGAGTTCGGGTGAGGCGAGGGCAAGAACGAGGGCGATCGCGTCGTCGTGACCCGGATCGCAATCGATAATCACTGGCAGTGCCATGGCAGCTCCTTGTTGGCGTTATTTTGTGACAAGGGTAACGCCGCAAAGCGCTATAGACGAGGCTCAACGCAGGATAGTGTGATGGTGTGCACGAATGGTTGCCGATATTTTGGGCTCTCTCGCCAGGACGGATGCGCGATCTGTGCGCAATCAGGGCGTAGCCATGCGGTGGCGCAAGAAGTCGCTTCACGCGGTGGCGTATAATGATAAAACGACTCAACCATACGAATATTATTGGTTTGCTTTCCGCAAATGGATTCTTATTCTAAAGAAAATTTTACGAGGTAACCGCAATGAAAGATGTTGTAGATAAATGCAGTACCAAAGGCTGTGCCATTGATGTAGGTTCGATTATTGATAATGAGGACTGCGTATGGCGAGTTGAGAAAAACTTCGTCAGCCGCGAAGAGGCTGAGTCCACCCTGGCGGCCGTTCGCCAACGTGCCGAAGCCGCCGCACCCGCCAGCGAGCCGCCGCAGGTTGACTATACCATTGAGACCGCCGGTGATGAGGTTAAGCTTGAGGCTTCAATTGCCTTCTCCTGCCAGGCGGAGAAGATTATCTTCGAATTGTCCTTAAGAAACGTGATTTAACGTCAGCAAGCCGCCACAGCTAATCCTCAAGGGGATCATGCAAGCGATCCCCTTGAGGTTCAGCGGTTAAGGGTTACTCAAATCGCCATGCCAGATTGAGCCCGATGCCGTAGTTGCGGCCCGGCGCCGGTTCGTAGTAGCGTCCATTGGATTCGTTAACGATAACCGAACCGGCGTAGCGGCGGTCAAACAGGTTATCGACGCGGCCAAACAGATCCATATCCATCTTTCCGTAGCTCCATTTATAGCCGGTCGTCAGGCCGACGACTGTCCAGGACGGCGCTTTGGCGGTGTTCTCATCGTTAGCCATAATATCGCTCAGATAGCGAATATCGCTGCCCGCGTACCAGCCTTTTTCGGGCTGGTAGCCGAAGGAGGCGTAGCCCATGTTACGGGCGATCCCCGGAATACGATTACCTTTACAGCTGGCATCGTCGCAGACGTTGGTACGATAGGTCGCATCCAGCCAGGTCCAGGCCGCTTTTAAACGCCAGCTCTCGCCGAACTGCTGATCCAGCCCCAGTTCCATCCCCTGGCGACGGGTTTTCCCGGCGTTTTTGTAGCTGGTACGGCCCCCGCTGCTGGCATCGACAACAATCTCATTGTCGGTGTCGGTCTGGAACAGCGCGGCAGTTAACAGGCCATTGCCGATTCGCGCCTTACTGCCAATTTCAACCGTTTCGTTGGTCGACGGCTGCAGGCCAAAATTCAGCCCGCCCTGGTCGCCGGAGCGATAGGAAAGCTCATTGATCGTCGGCGTTTCGAAACCGCGACCGGCGGAGACGTAGACATTCCAGGCGTCGGTTACCGCATATTTCAGCGAGCCTGCCGGCAGCCATTTATGATAGCTGGCTTCGCCGCTGTCATCGCCGTTGCCCGGCGTAATGTAATAATCGTTGGAATCGAACCAGACTGAGCTATAGCGCACGCCGGCGTCCAGAGAGAGCTTCTCGGTGAGCTGCCACTGGGTTTGCAGATAAGGGTCAAGGTTCCACATCAGGTTGCGCTCGTTGCGGCGCAGGTCGCCTTTCTCCCCGTACTGCGGCGCGCCGTTGTTCATGACAAAGTTTTCGTAACCCTTGCGGCGTTCGCTCATGGTCTCGTAGTCGAGACCGGTGGTAAAGGTGACCGGCACCAGAAGCTCGCCACGGTGCGTCCAGCGGGTATCAATGCCCTGATAGTGACGCGTCAGGTCGATCACGCCGCCCGCATGGGTGGGTTTGAGCTGCGGCGCACGCGGGATCGACTGATATTGCGTGGTCTCACGCTCGCCGGCATACATCATCACGCTCAGATCGTCCTGCTCGCTCAGCTGTCGCTCGTAGCGTAAACCGGCCTGGGTCTGTTTGATGGTTTTACGGGTATTGTACTCATCGCCTCTCGGCGACTGGCGCGGATTGTTTTGCCATTCGTCATAGCTCAGGCCGCCCGCGTCATTAGCTTTAATATCCACGCTGTTAAACAGCAGGGTCAGCTTACTGACGTCATTGATGCGCACGCCGAGCTTCGCGTTGGCGAGATTCTTACGCGCGCCGCTATGGTCGCGGGAGCCATGGGTGGTGAAGCGGTTGGTGGAGACCACATAGTCGACATCGCCCGCATGGGTGCCGTCGCCGACCGCGCCGGTTGCTTTCATGCCGTAATGCCAGGTACCAAAGCTGCCATAATAGCTGCTGGCTTCGAGAGTTGGCGGCTGGGCGCCGGTCTGGCTGGTAGCGTTGATCACCCCGCCGGAGGAGTTACCGTACAGGGCGGAAAACGGTCCGCGCAGCACTTCAAGCGAATCGAGGCTGCCAATATCAATATTCGAGGTTTGCCCCTGGCCGTCGGGCATGGTGGCCGGGATGCCATCGACGTAAATGCGCAGCCCGCGCACCCCGTAGGTGGAGCGAGAGCCAAAGCCGCGAATTGAAAGCTGCAGATCCTGCGCGTAGTTCTGGCGGTTTTGCACCTGTAGTCCCGGTACCGCGCCCAGCGACTCGGAGAGGTTAACCCGCGGCGCAGCCTGGCGCATCTCATCGCCGTTAACCACGCTGACGGCGGCGGGGGTATCGAGTTCAGAGACTGCCGACGGCGCGGCGGTAACTACCATGGTCTGTTCAGCGGCGATAGCGGTTGGCGCAGCGGATACCAGCGGTAAAAGCAGAGCGGGGAGCGCGACGGCGCGCACGGAAAGGATTTTCATCAACGTTACTCACAAAACGAACCAAACGGAACATATGTATATATGTTAGCTCTTTTGTAAATTTTTTGAAAAGACTTAACAGGATTTGAGTTAACAAATAGCAAGAATTGCGTGATGCTCAGGACACAACTGGTAATTAACGCTCCACATTGCGATAAATAATGATTACTATTCGCATTCCAAAGAATAGCGCAAAGCGATGATTTTGCGCCCCGGAAGCACTGTCGAGCAGGCATATATTTGTTTTATCAAAGGGAGTCGTCATGTCATTACGTCATCTGTCCGCGCCGCGTCTGCGCCGTTCACTGTTGTTAACTTCATTACTGCTGGCGGGGAGCTTTAGCGCCCATGCGGCGGAAGAAATGCTGCGCAAAGCCGTCGGCAAGGGCGCATACGAAATGGCCTATAGCCAGCAGGAGAACGCGCTGTGGGTGGCCACATCGCAAAGCCGTTCGCTGGATAAAGGCGGCATCGTTTATCGTCTCGATCCGACGACCCTCGAAGTGACCCAGATCATTCATAACGACCTGAAACCCTTCGGCGCGACGATCAATAACGCCACCCAGACCCTGTGGTTTGGCAACACTACCGACAGCACCGTCACTGCCATTGATGCTAAAACCGGTAAGGTAAAGGGACGTCTGGTGCTCGACGCTCGTCAGCGCAGCGAGACCGTGCGCCCGCTGGCGCCGCGCGAGCTGGCGGTCAATGAGAAAACCAATACCGTCTACATCACAGGCCTGGGTAAAGAGAGCGTGATTTGGGTTGTGGATGGCGACAAGCTGACGCTGAAAGACACTATCGCTAATACCGGCGCAATGGCGACCGGCCTGGCGGTGGACGCAGAAGCGAACCGCATCTATACCACCAACGCCGACGGCGAGCTGGTGACTATCGACAGTACCAGCAATAAGATCCTCTCGCGCAAGAAGTTGCAGGATGATGGCAAAGAGCACTTCTATCTGAATCTCAGCCTTGATACCGCCGGTCATCGCGCCTTTATCACCGACAGTAAACAGCCGGAAGTGCTGGTGGTCGATATTCGCGATGGCAAAGTGCTGGAGAAAATCGCCGCGCCGGAGTCCCTGGCCGTTCTGTTCAACCCGACGCGCAATGAAGCCTACGTGACGCACCGCAAAGCCGGTGAAGTGAGCGTGATCGATGGTAAGAGCTACAAGGTGGTCAAAACTTTCAAAACCCCTACTCACCCGAACAGCCTGATGCTTTCCGCCGATGGCAAAACGCTGTACGTAAGCGTGAAGCAGGAATCGACGCGTCAGAAAGAGGCGACCCAGCCGGATGACGTTATCCGCATCGCGCTGTGATCTTCACGGGAGGGGGAAGCCCCTCCTGAAAGTCGTTCTGCCGGGCGGCGGTTTACGTCTTACCCGGTCGGCATAATCCCCGCCTGGTTCGTGCCTTACAGAAAATAGCGTCTTCACCGATATCACCCTCTGTTACAAACGCTTATTAGCCTGACAAATGTAATGGCTATAAACTTACCGCTTTCCTGCGTAAGCGGGACGGTGGCATTAATCCTGGAGATATGATGAAAAGAACATTGATGGTCGTTTGCGCCGGCGCAATGCTGGCTTTGCTGGCAGGCTGTAGCTCAAACTACGTGATGACGACGAAAAGCGGGCAAACCATTGTGACGCAGGGCAAACCGAAGCTGGATAAAGATACCGGCATGACCAGCTATACCGATGAGTCGGGCAATAAGCGTCAGATTAACAGCAGCGATGTTGCTCAGCTGGTGGAAGATAATTAAGTTCTGCAGTTGCGGTTTGCCCCACCGGGCAAACCGCAAAAGGGACGAGTTACGGTTTTTCAATATCCGGCGCAGTGCTGTGAATATCATGCACGCGCTTGCGTACGCCAAACCAGCCGGCGACCAGCAAAACGGCAATCAGCGGAATCGAACCGATGGTATAAGTCCCATTCGGGTAATCGAAAGCCATTAATACCAGCACGCTCAGCAGGAATAGCAGGGTCAGCCAGGAAGTAAAAGGCGCTCCCGGCATCTTGAAGCTGACGTCTGCGGCCTTGCCTTCTTTGATCGCCTTGCGCAGGCGCATCTGGCACACCACAATAAATCCCCACGAGGCGATGATGCCCAGCGAAGCGACGTTGAGGACTATCTCAAACACCTGCGAAGGCACCAGGTAGTTGAGGAATACCCCAACGACATAGACGCCCAGCGTCGCCAGAATACCGGCATAGGGCACGTGATGGCGGCTCATTTTCGACATAAATTTAGGCGCCGAACCGCCCATCGACATGGAGCGCAGAATACGCCCGGTGCAGTACAGTCCGGAGTTGAGGCTGGAGAGCGCGGCGGTTAATACCACAATATTCATCACGCTGCCGATATACGGCACGCCCAGCTTCGAGAAGAAGGTGACGAACGGGCTCTGCCCGGCCTGATAGGCATTCCACGGCAGCAGCAGCACCAGCAGCAGCACCGAGCCAACGTAGAACAGACCAATACGCCAGATGACGCTGTTGATGGCGCGCGGCACCATGGTCTGCGGATCTTTACACTCGCCGGCGGCGGTACCTACCAGTTCAATAGAAGCGAAGGCGAAAACCACGCCCTGAACCAGCACCAGCGCCGGGAGCAGGCCGTGCGGGAACAGACCGCCGTTATCGGTGATCAGATGGAAACCGGTGGCATTGCCATCCAGCGGCTTGCCGGTGCCAAGAAAAATAGTCCCGACCACCAGAAACGCCACGATTGCCAGTACCTTGACCAGCGCGAACCAGAACTCCATCTCGGCGAACCATTTCACGCCGATCATATTCATGGTGCCGACGATCGCCAGCGCGCCGAGGGCAAACACCCACTGCGGAACGTCGCCGAACGCGCCCCAGTAGTGCATATACAGCGCGACGGCGGTGATATCGACAATCCCGGTCATCGCCCAGTTGATGAAGTACATCCAGCCCGCAACGTAAGCCGCTTTTTCGCCGAGGAACTCGCGGGCGTAGGAGACGAAGCTGCCGCTGGAAGGGCGATGAAGCACCAGCTCGCCAAGCGCGCGTAAAATAAAGAACGAGAAGAGGCCGCAGACCAGATAAACCAGCGCCAGCGCCGGTCCCGCCATCTGCAGGCGCGCGCCCGCGCCGAGGAACAGGCCGGTACCAATCGCGCCGCCGATGGCAATCATCTGCACCTGACGGTTGCCCATTGCCTTGTGGTAGCCGGACTCCTGCGAGTTTAGCCAGTGGCGTTTGGCAGCGTGCTGCTCCGCCACGCTAGAGTGTTTTGTATTCATTGATGTCGCTATTTTCCTGTCAATGTCCATGAAGTGGTTCGTGCTGCTGGCTCTCCCATCATTCTGATGAATGAGATAAGCGAGCATGGCGGAGAATCCTACACGTATCGGAAAATGGACGCACGTAAAAGATTTGTCGACAGCACTTGCTTAAATATCAATGAGATCGGCAGGTTTAAGTGCTTCCCCGGCACCCTGGAAATTTTGCTCAGCGTTTTAACGGTATTGCGCTATGCTTTTCCGCCCGCGTTTTGCCCGAGAGGCCACGATGAAAATCAACGTAGTAGGGACCAGCGGCGTCGGCAAATCTACCCTCGCGCGTCGGCTGGCTCAGGAACTGTCTCTGCCTTATATCGAAATGGATGTGCTCTACTGGCTGCCCGAGTGGCAAGGGACGCCGGACGATGAGTTCTACGCTAAGCTCGCCGCCGCGCTCGCCGCGCCAGGCTGGGTGCTTGACGGCAACTATAACCGCAGTCGTCCGGTAAAATGGCGCGACGTGGATCTGGTGGTGTGGGTGGATTACAGCTTCTGGCGCACGATGCGCCAGGCTATCTGGCGCGCGGCATCGCGTGCCAGCCGACGCCAGGAACTGTGGCCTGGCACCGGTAACTGTGAAACCTTCCGCCGCTCCTTCTTTAGCCGGGACTCCATTATTCTCTGGACGCTAAAAACCTGGCGCAATAATCGCCGCCGCTATCTGGCGGATATGCAGGATCCGCAGTATCGACATATTCGCTTTGTGCGCTTACGCAACCAGCAGCAGACCGAGGCGCTGGTGCGCGAGCTTCGGCAGAATAGCCGATAATCCCCCGGCTCGCGCTGCGCTTAGCCGGGCTACAGGCCCGCAGACTGCTGAGGACGCGTAGCCCGGACAGATGCGCAGCATCGCCTCCGGGAAATTCTGCCACTCTGCGCGCTTTCCCCGGGGGCGGCGCCGGTCTACCGGGCCGCAGGCTGCTGAGGATGCGTAGCCCGGACAGATGCGCAGCATCACCTCCGGGAAAGTCTGTCACTCTGCGCTCTTTTCCCGGGGGCGGCGCAAAGCGCCTGCCCGGGCTACAGGCCCGCAGACTGCTGAGGATGCTTAGCCCGGACAGATGCGCAGCATCACCTCCGGGAAAGTCTGCCATTCTGCGCTCTTTTTCCGGGGGCGGCGCCGGGCTACCGGGCCGCTGATTGCCGGGAACTCGTAGCCCGGGTAAGGCGTTTACGCCGCAACCCGGGGAATGCGTCGTGACGTGGCATCGCCTCCGGGGACATTTACCTCACCGCATATCTAATTTTCGGCAGAGCACATGTAAATAAATTGTTTCTCTCCAGCCGCGGGCGCTTCTAATAATGCAGACATGTTAATTCACATGAGCCTGCGAAATGTCTTATCGAATCAGTATCCTGGATAAAAGCCCGCTGGCGGCCGGAGAAACGGCCGCCCAGGCGCTGGCGCGCACATTAACGCTCGCGCAACAGGCGGAAGCCTGGGGATATCACCGTTTCTGGATCGCCGAACACCACAACACCGACCAGCTCGCCAGCCCGTCGCCGGAACTGGCGATTGCCTGGATCCTCGGCCAGACCCGCAGCATTCGCGTTGGCTCCGGCGGCGTTATGCTGCAGCACTACAGCCCATATAAGGTGGCGGAGAACTTCAATATGCTGGCTTCTCTTGCCCCGGGCCGCGTGGATCTGGGCGTGGGCAAAGCCCCCGGCGGACTGCCGCTCTCCACTCGCGCGTTGCAGCAGGGACTTAATCTCCAGCAAAAGGGGAGTTTTGCCGACCAGCTGGCGCAGCTCGACAACTGGCTGTCGCTGACCGAAACCGATGGTGAAGAGAGCGTCCGCGCAACCCCAATCCCGCCGCGTCGCGCCGACGGTTTTCTGCTCGGCGCCAGCCTGGAGAGCGCGCAGCTGGCGGCGCAGCTGGACTGGAACTTCGTCTTCGCCGCCCATCTCAACGGCGATAAGCAACTGCTGCGGGAGGTGTTAACCCGCTGGCGCGAACTGAGCCGTCGCGACGCCATTATCGCCGTTCAGGTTATTGTGGCCGAAGAGGCCGCAGCGGCCGCGGCGCTGGCAAAATCCGTCGAAGCATGGGGCGTTGAGCTGGAAAACGGTCAGCGGGTGACCGTCGGCAGCGAAGCGCAGGCGGCCGCCTTTGCCCGTCAGGCGGGCAGCAGGCCGACGCGTATCGCCCGGCGGGAATCGGCCGTGCTGTTCGGCACCCCCGAGCAGGTGAAAGCGCAGCTGGATGCCTTGCAGTCGGCGTGGAACATCGACGAATTTATTATCGACACGCCCATTAGCGACGGCGCGGCGCGCCTTAACTCCCTGCGTCTGTTGGCCCGGGCGCATCTGAGCGCGGAGGTCCAGCCATGAGCCTTGCTGAACAGTTAATTCGCTGGCGGCGCGAGCTGCATCAGTATCCGGAACTTTCGCTGCAGGAGGTCGACACCACCGCGCGTATTCGCGACTGGCTACAAAGCGGCGGCATCAGCCTGTTGCCATATGATCTGAAAACCGGCGCGGTTGCCGAGGTTGGGAGCGGCAATAAGGTGATTGCCCTGCGTGCCGATATTGATGCGCTGCCTATCGAAGAGGCGGCCAGCGTGCCGTTTCGCTCGCTGAATGCCGGCGTGATGCACGCCTGCGGGCATGATATTCATACCAGCGTGATCCTTGGCGCGGCCTTACTACTGAAACAACGCGAAGCGCAGCTGGCGGGACGCGTCCGCATTCTGTTCCAGCCGGCGGAGGAGAGCTTCGGCGGCGCGAAAACCCTGATTCGAGCCGGCGTGCTGGAGGGCGTTTCCGCCATTTTCGGTATGCATAATGAACCGGGGCTGCCGGTGGGGGAATTCGCCACCCGAGGCGGCGCGTTTTATGCCAACGTCGATCGCTTTGTGTTTAAGGTGACCGGCAAAGGCGCTCACGCCGCCCGGCCTCATGAAGGGAAGGACGCCATTCTGCTGGCCAGCCAGCTGGTGACCCTGCTGCAAAGCGTCGCCAGCCGCGAAGTGAACACCCTCGATTCCGTGGTGCTGAGCGTCACGCGGATTCAGGGCGGCAATACGTGGAATGTCCTGCCGGAAAGCGTCGAGCTGGAAGGTACGCTGCGCACCCACAGCAGCGAAGTCCAGCAGCGGGTGAAGGCGCGGGTGAGCGAGATTGCCGCCGGCTTCGCCAGCGCCTTCGGCGCGCAGATCGATGTCTTCTGGTACGCCGGGCCGACCGCGCTGGTCAATGATGAACGCTGGGCGGCTTTCGCCAGCCACGTGGCCGATCGATCCGGCTACCGCACGCACCATGCGGATCTCCATCTCGGCGGAGAGGATTTCGCCGTTTATCTTCAGCATATTCCCGGCGCGTTCGTCAGCATCGGCAGCGCCAGCGAGTTTGGCCTTCACCATCCGGCGTTTAACCCGGATGAGCGCTTAATCGCGCCGGCGGCGCACTACTTTGCCGATCTGGCAGAGCAGGCGCTGAAAGAACTTTAATTATTCAGGGTCATAGACTAAGGATTAACGATGTCTGAACAACGACAGCTGCGCATTGGCACTATCTTACATGGCGCATCGGGAAATATGTCGGCCTGGCGCCATCCGGCCGCGCTGGCCGACGCCAGTATTAACTTTGAGTTCGTGAAGCAGACGGCGTTAAAAGCGGAAGAGGGCAAGCTCGATTTTATTTTTGTTGCCGATGGCTTATATATTAATGAAAAATCGATCCCGCATTTTTTAAACCGTTTTGAACCACTCACCGTATTATCCACCCTTGCAGCGGTAACCTCGCGTTTAGGCCTCGTCGGCACCTTGTCGACCTCCTACAGCGAGCCCTTTACCACCGCTCGCCAGTTCGCCAGCCTCGATCATCTGAGCGGAGGACGCGCTGGCTGGAACGTGGTGACATCGCCGCTCGAAGGCTCAGCGAAAAACTTCTCCCGGGCGCAGCATCCCGATCATGCGCTGCGCTACCGCATCGCCGATGAATACCTTCAGGTCGTTAAAGGCCTGTGGGATTCATGGGAACAGGACGCGTTTATTCGTAATAAAGAGAGCGGCCAGTTCTTTGATAAAAATAAGCTGCATACGCTTAATCATCACGGTGATTTCTTCAAAGTAGCCGGCCCGCTAAATATTGCCCGCACGCCGCAGGGCCGACCCATTATCTTTCAGGCGGGCGCTTCCGAAGACGGTAAAAAATTAGCCGCCAGCCATGCCGACGCTATTTTTACCCATCAGGACTCGCTGGCGGAAGCGCAGGCCTTTTATCGCGACGTCAAAAGCCAGCTCGACGCGTACGGCCGCCGGGAGAGCGAACTACACATATTCCAGGGCGTCAGCGTGATCGTTGGCGATAGCGCCGACGATGTGGAACAGCAATACCAGACCACCGCCGCGCTGGTATCGATTGAGGACGCGCTGAATTATCTCGGCCGCTATTTTGAGCATCACGATTTCGCCCAATATCCGCTGGATGAGGCGTTCCCGGATATCGGCGACCTCGGGCAGAACAGCTTTCGCAGCACCACCGATGAGATTAAACGCAACGCCCGCGAACGCGGCCTGACCCTGCGCCAGGTCGCGCTGGAGGCAGCCAGCCCGCGACCGCGTTTTGCCGGAACCGCCGCAGAGGTGGCAGATGGGCTACAGCAGTGGTTTGAACAGCGCGCGGCGGACGGTTTTATTATCCAGGGCGGTACGCCGGATACCTTCCCGCGCTTTGTGGACCAGGTGGTACCGATCCTGCAGCAGCGTGGATTATTCCGTGAAGAATATCCCGGCACCACGCTGCGCGAAAGTTTAGGGCTGGCAGAGCCCGTCAATCAATTCCAAAAACAATAATAGAGAACACCCGCTATGCAGAAAACGCAGAAAAAATCGCTATTACTGGCGCTGGCGCTGGCGCTGGCCGTGAGCGCGTCATCCTGGGCGCAGAACGTCACGATCAACGGCACCGGCGTGAGCCTCGAAGCCAACAAAACGCCGATTCACACAGCAAAAAATCCGCAGGCTATCGCCCAACTGCCGAAGGGTCTCCACCTGGCGGTGCCGGGTAAGCTGACCGTCGCGGTCGCCGCGCTGAATTCGCCGCCGCTGACCGTGTTTTCTGATGATAACAAAACCCTGCTCGGCAGCGAGGTGGATATCGCCCGCCTGGTGGCCGACAGCCTCGGGCTGGAGCTGAACGTGGTGCCCACCTCGTGGGAAGACTGGCCGCTCGGCGTCGCCTCCGGCAAATATGATGCGGCGGTCAGCAATATCACCGTGACCAAAGAGCGCAAAGAGAAGTTTGATTTCGCCACCTACCGCAAAGATTCGCTGGGTTTTTACGTCAAGAGCACCAGTCCGCTGAGCAAAATTGAAAAAGCCGAAGATATTGCCGGGCTGCGGATTATCGTCGGCTCCGGCACCAACCAGGAAGCGATTTTGTTGGCGTGGAACGCCGAGAATCTCAAGAAGGGGCTGAAGCCGTTTACGCCGGTCTACACCAAAGACGACGCCGCCCAGACCCTGGCGCTGCAGTCCGGGCGCGCCGACGCCTTCTTCGGCCCGAACGTAATCGGCGCGTGGAAAGCGGCGCTGACCGGCAAAACCAGGCTGGTGGGCAGCGTTGACGGCGGCTGGCCGAAGGCGGCGCATATCGCCGTGACGGTGAAAAAAGGCAGCGGTCTGGTTGAACCGGTACAGACGGCGCTGAACGGCGCTATCCGCAGCGGCGATTACGCGAAGGTGCTGAGTCGCTGGGGCGAAGGCGTGGAGAGCATCCCGCAATCGGAAATTAACCCGGCCGGACTCGGCGACTAACAGGAGGCATGATGAGCGATCTATTCCGCGATGTCTCTCCGGAAGCGCCGGAGCTGCAGCCGATTATTGAGGGCCTGTTCGGCGAGTACGCCGCGCGCTACGGCGACTACTTTTCCCGCGATGCCGAAGTCGAGCTGACTGAATGGTATCTGGCGCCGCAGGGGCTATTTATCGTGCTGGAGCGGGAGGGGGAAATTATCGCTACCGGCGCGTATAAACCGAAAGATGCCCATACGGCAGAAATCAAACGGATCTGGACCCATCGTCGTCTGCGCCAGCAGGGGCTGGCGGCGAAAGTGGTGCAGGAGCTGGAACGTCGGGCGCTGCTGGCGGGCTACAGCCATATCTTTTTGACGACCGGTTTTCGTCAGCCGGAAGCGGTGCGGCTCTATCTGAGCCAGGGCTACGAGGCGCAGTTTGACCTCAACCGCGATCCGGAAGAGTACAGTTTGCCGCCGTTCGATGGTCGGCTGCGTTTTACGAAAGCGCTGGCGGTCAGCGCGCTGAGCCAGAGCGCTTAAGGAGCCAATATGCATACCCAGGAAACGATTAAGGTTGTCCCCGCGCGCTATCCGCTGCGGGCAGTGGGCGCGGTGCTGGCGCTGCTGGTGCTGGCGGTGGTGATTCAATCAGTTGCCTTTAACCCGCGCTGGGAGTGGGGCGTCTTTGCCCGCTGGTTCTTTGACCCGGTGATCCTCGAAGGCCTCGGGCAGACGCTGCTGTTGACCCTGCTGGCGACGGCGCTCAGCGTTATCTTCGGCGGACTGCTGGCGCTGGCGCGACTCTCCAGTTCATGGCTGCTGAGCAGCCTTGCCTGGGGCTATATCTGGTTGTTTCGCTCGCTGCCGCTGATCGTGGTGCTGATTATTCTCTACAACTTCTCTTATCTCTACGACACCCTGTCGATCGGCATTCCGTTCACCGCTATTCGCTGGGCCAGTTTTGAGACCATTAGCGTGCTGGGGCAGTTTTCTACCGCCGTTGTCGGGCTGACCCTGGTACAAAGCGCCTACACCGCCGAAATTATTCGCGGTGGTTTCCTCGGGGTCGATCACGGGCAGTATGAAGCGGCGGCGGCGCTGGGGCTTCCGGCCAGCCGCCGCACGCTGCGCATTATCCTGCCGCAGGCGCTGCGCACCATTTTACCGGCGGGTTTTAACGAAATTATCAGCCTCGCCAAGGGGACAGCGATGGTTTACGTGCTGGCGATGCCGGAGCTGTTTTACACCATCCAGATGATCTATAACCGCACCCAGGAAGTGATCCCCCTGCTGATGGTCGGCGCCGCCTGGTACCTGGCGATCACCAGCGTGCTGTCGCTGATTCAGTATCTGGTCGAGCGCGGCCTGGCCCGCAGCGAGCGCCGCTCGGCGGTTAATAGCGCCCGCAGCAGCCGTCGCGTTGTTGAAACCGTTCATCGTCCCCAACCGCAGGAGTCCGCCCATGCTCAACTCTCGTAACGGTCATATCTCCATTACCGGCGTCAGCAAATACTTTGGCCGCCATAAAGCGCTGGACGATGTATCGCTGGAAATAGCACCCGGTACGGTGACGGTGATCCTCGGGCCGTCCGGTTCGGGAAAATCGACGCTGCTGCGGGCGATCAATCATCTGGAGCGCGTTGATGAAGGCTTTATTCAGATCGATGGCGACTATATCGGTTATCGCCGTAAAGGCGACAAGCTCTACGAACTGAAAGAGAAGGAGATCCTTCGCCAGCGGATCAACGTTGGCTACGTGTTTCAGAACTTCAACCTGTTCCCGCACCTGACGGTGCTGGAAAACCTGATTGAAGCCCCCATCGCCCATAAACAGGCGACCCGTAAGGAGGCTATCGCGCGGGCGTACGAACTGCTGGACGTAGTTGGACTACGCAATAAAGCCGACGCCTGGTCGCGGCACCTGTCCGGCGGTCAGCAGCAGCGCATCGCCATTGCCCGGGCGCTGGCGCTTAACCCGCGAGTGATGCTGTTTGATGAACCCACCTCCGCGCTTGACCCGGAGCTGGTGGGGGAAGTGCTGGATGTGATTAAAAAGCTGGCGCGCTCCGGCACCACGCTGGTCGTGGTCACCCACGAAATTGGCTTTGCGAAAGAGGTGGCGGATCGGGTGGTGTTTATGGTCGACGGCAAGATAGTCGAGCAGGGCAGCAGCGACAATGTGCTGAACCATCCGCAGCACCCGCGTACGCAGCAGTTTTTATCGAGGGTATTAGCGGCATGAAAAACGGATTTTTGACCCTGGCGTTACTCTCTTTATCTGCGGCATCGCAGGCGGCTATCGACCTGCGCGCCAACGAGCAGCCGCTGCCGGTAACCCGCGATGAGCAGGCGGTGGCGAAGATCCCGGCGGATTACGTCTTCGTCGAACCGGGTACTTTAACGGTGGCGATTTCAGCGCTCAACTCGCCGCCGCTGGCGCTGCTGGCCAGCGATAACCGCACGCGTATCGGCAGCGACCCGGATATCGCCCGGCTGCTGGCCGGCAGCCTCGGGCTGAAGCTAAAGCTGGTGCCCACCGCCTGGGAGGACTGGCCGTTGGGGATTACTTCCGGGCGCTACGACGTGGCGCTGGTGAATATTGCGGTAACCGAGCAGCGGAAAGCGAAGTTTGATTTTGCGACCTATCGCGTCGATTCGCTGGCCTTTTCCGTAAAATCGACCAGCGACATCGCCAGCGTGAGCGGCCCGGCGGATCTCGCCGGTAAAAAAGTGATTGTCGGGTCCGGGACTAACCAGGAGCGAATTTTGCTCGGCTGGAACGCCGAAAACGAAGCCGCCGGGCGACAACCTGCGCTACCGGTCTACCTGACCGATGACGCTTCGGGCAACCTCTATATTCAGTCCGGTCGCGCGGACGTGTTTTTTGGGCCGCAGTCGGTAGCCGCTTACAAAGCGGCGCTCAGCGGTAAAACCAAAGTCGTCGGGCTGGGGCCGAAAAAGGCTTATGTCGCCACCACCACCAGGAAGGGTAACGGACTGGTCTATGCGCTTCAGGCCGCGCTGGATGGCGCGATAGCGCGCGGAGAGTATCAGAAAGTGCTGGCCCGCTGGGGTGAGCAGGGCGAAGAGGTGAGGCAATCGGAGGTGAATCCGCCGGGGATTACCTACTAAAAAACCGCTGTTTCGCAGGAGTGTGATGCGAAACAGCGGAGGCGAATGCTCGCCAGAGTTTTAAATCAGGCGGCGCGCGGGGTCAGCGTTAAGCGATCCAGCGGCCCGACGATAAACAGGTAGGAGAACAGGCCCAGTACGCCCATGGAACCGACGTACAGGATGGCGTAATCGAAGGAGTGAGTATTAGCGAGGATCACGCCGATAACCAGCGGCGTGATAATACTCGCCAGGTTGCCGCACATATTGAACACCCCACCGGCAATTCCCAGCATCTCCTTGGGTGATGTGTCGCTCAGCACGCACCAGCCGAGGTTACCGAACCCTTTAGCAAAGAAAGCCAGGCTCATGGCGGCGATCACCACCACTTCCGAAGTGGTGTAGTTGGCGACCACAATGACGCAGGAGAGCAGCATGCCGCAGATCACCGGCAACTTGCGGGCGGTCGTCAGGCTATAGCCGCGTTTCAGCAGCCAGTCCGAGAACACGCCGCCCAGCAGGCCGCCGATAAATCCGGCAATGGCCGGGATGCTGGCGACAAAGCCGACCTTGAGAATCGACATGCCTTTGGCCTGGTAAAGATAGGTCGGAAACCAGGTCAGGAAGAACCAGGTGATTGACGTCACGCAGAACTGGCCAATATATACCCCGATCATCATACGATTGACGCAGACGCTTTTGATTTGCGCGAGGGTTAATTTCTGCTGCGTTTTTTTCGTGCCTAATTCCGGCTCGCCGCCGCCTTCGCGAATATAGTCGAGCTCCTGTTGGTTAATTTTTGGATGATGAGAGGGATCTCTTACTTTTACCAGCCAGAATATCCCCAGCACCACGCCGATAGCGCCAATATAATAAAATACATAGTGCCAGCTTAAATTATGCAGAATAATCGTCATTAGCGGCGTAATAATCCCCAGGGAAATATACTGCGCGGCCTGATAGACCGAAGTGACGAACCCGCGCTCTTTATTGGGAAACCACTGTACGCTCAGACGGCTGTTAGCGGGAAAGGCGGGGGCTTCTATCGCGCCCATCATCAGGCGCAGAATCACCAGTACAATCAGCGGGCTGGCGAACAGATAGATCGTTCCCTGAAACATGGTGACGACTGACCAGCCAATCAGCGCGCAGCCGTAGACCAGCCGCGAACCATATTTATCCAGCAGCCAGCCGCCGGGTATTTGCATAATGACGTAGGAGATGCCAAAAACTGAAAAAGCCAGCCCCATCGCCTCGGGATCAAAACCTAACTCTTTGCTCATAATAGGCGCGACAACGGACAGCGTTGCCCGGTCGGCATAATTAAATACGGTAGCCAGAAATAAAAACAGTAATATGCCGTAACGCACGTTGCTGCGTTTTAAGGGTGTAGTCATCTTCAACTCCTTTGCAGGGTTGTTTATTGTGGGTACAGCCAATAAGAGGTATTTCCCCGGCAGGGCTACGGGTTTTCAGTCGTCCGCGGACCGGTAACCCGGACAGATGCGCAGCATCGCCTCCGGGAGAATGCGGTATTCTCCCGGGGGCGGCGCCTGATGCGCCTTGCCCGGGCTACGGGGCCTGTAGCCCTTATGCCGCCATGCGGGGAATTCGGTTAAGGGCGTTTGCCAAACTCGCAGCTTTGCTGGGTCCAGCGGCGGGCCTGTTCGCTCAGGGTGAAGCCCAGACCGTGGCGTTCGGAAACCCACATCCTCCCGTCGCGCAGTTCCAGCTGTTCGTTAAACAGCGGGTTCAGCCACTCGAAGTGCTCCAGCCAGGGCTCGAGCGGGTAGGCGGCGGCGAGATGCAGGTGTACCTCCATCGCAAAGTGTGGGGCCAGCTTGCGACCGTGCTTCGCCGCCAGATCCATAATCTTCAGGAACGGGGAGATGCCGCCGACGCGCGGCGCATCGGGCTGCACGAAGTCGCTGGCGTTGCCGAGGATCAGCTGCTCATGTTCGCGGAAGCTGGTCAGCATCTCGCCGGTGGCAATCGGCGTATCCAGCGCGGCGGCGAGCTGTGCGTGGCCTTCCACATCGTAGGCGTCAAGGGGCTCTTCAATCCAGATCAGATTGAACTGCTCCATTTTGCGCCCCATGCGGATAGCGGTTTCACGGTCCCACTGCTGGTTGGCGTCCACCATCAGCGGGAAGTCATCGCCCAGGACTTCGCGTACTGCCGTCAGACGGCGAATATCCTCAGCGGTATTCGGCTGACCGACTTTCAGTTTTATCCCGCCAATCCCGTTCTCGCGTGAGATAGCCACGTTTTTCAACACCTGCTCCAGCGGGGTGTGCAGGAAGCCGCCGGAGGTGTTGTAGCACTGCACGGAATCGCGGTGCGAGCCGAGCAGTTTCGCCAGCGGTAGTCCGGCGCGTTTGGCTTTCATATCCCACAGCGCAATATCGATAGGGGAGATTGCCTGCACCGCCATGCCGCTGCGGCCAACGGATGCGCCGGCCCACAGCAGTTTGGTGTAGATCTTGTCGATATCATTCGGGTCTTCGCCGAGCAGATTATCGGCAATCTCCGTGGCGTGGGCGTAAATACCCTGGCCGCCCGCGCGTTTGGAATAGCTGAAGCCAACGCCTTCAAAGCCGTCCCGGGAGCGGATTTCCGCGATGATGATCGCCACTTCGGTCAGCGGTTTTTGCCGACCGGTCAGAACCTTTGCATCGCTGACGGGGGTGGCCAGCGGCAGAAAGGCCAGCGACAGTTTGACATGTTCAATGCGGTCGCCGGTTTCAGCGGCGGTTTTGACGCCGGAAGCTTTGGCGTAGGTCACGGAGTCGGAATTTGCGCTCGAGGTCATAGTGAGTTCCCTTTTGGTAATAAAATGTTTGCGCTAACATTTTTAATCCTGAAATTATCCTGGTGCTACGACAGTGATTTTAATTTGTACAAACGATCACAATTAGCGGTTATAAAGGGTAAAATTATGCAGCGCAGTTCACGTTCCAAAAAGGTTTGTGAAAACTTACAAATCATAATGATAGCGATAACATTTAATTCGGCAGGTCGTTGATTCTATTAGGGATGTACGGACGGGCGCTGGCAATTGCCTGGACCATCATCAATAATGGCCACAGGAAACGACTCAACACAGGGGCTTAGTCGTGAAAAGCAGAAAACCGACGCGCGCGCCGACGCTGGATGATGTGGCCCGCAGCGCCGGGTTGTCGTCGATGACGGTCAGTCGGGCGCTGAATACGCCGCAGCTGGTAAGGCCAAAAACGGTAGAGAAAGTGATGCAGGCGGTGCAGGCCACGGGTTATATCCCCAATGCGCTGGCCGGCGGCCTGGCCTCCAGGCGCAGCAAACTGGTGGCGGTGGTGGTGCCGCAAATCAATAACAATATGTTTGTCGATACCATCCAGGCGCTGAGCGATACCCTGGCGGCGCGCGGCTATCATATGCTGCTGTGCGTGGCGGGCTATAGCCGTCAGACCGAAGCCGAGCTGGTAGCAACCTTACTCTCCCGGCGTCCGGATGGCGTGGTGTTGACCGGTATTCAGCACGCTCCGGCGTTAAAGAGGACGATCCTCAACGCCGCCACGCCGGTGGTGGAAATCTGGGATCTCACCCCGACGCCGCTGGATATGCTGGTTGGTTTTTCGCATGAAAAAGTCGGTGAAACCATTGGCGAATATTTGCTGGAAAAAGGCTACCGTCGTCCGGGACTGCTGTGGGCAGGCGATGCGCGCGCGACGTTGCGAAAGCAGGGGCTCCTGGCCCGGCTGGCCAAAAGTGGAATTAACGTTGCCCCGCAGGTCGAGGTGCCGCTTCCGGCATCGCTGGCGCTGGGGCGACGCGGTCTGGGCGAACTGCTCGCCGATGGCGAGTTTGACGTTATCGTCTGCAGTTCCGACACCCTTGCCCAGGGAGCGATTATGGAAGCGGAAAGCCGGGGGCTGCGCGTGCCGCAGAATCTGGCGGTGATCGGCTTTGGCGATCTGGATTTCGCCGACAGCAATCGTCCGGCGATCACCACCGTCAGCGTCGACCGTCACGCCATTGGCGAGCAGGCGGCTACGCTGCTTGCCGACCGCATAGAAGGCGGAGAAGAAGGGGACGCGATTATTGATATTGGCTTTCACCTGGTGGCGCGCGAGTCGGCGTAGCGCTGTGGTTTAGCCTGGGCGAGGGGGACTCCATAGCGATATTGCTCAATCAAACCTATACTGGAAGGTTGCTAAATCCGTCGCCGCTCTGTTCACGGGCGGCAAATTTCTTGAGGACGCAGAATATGATCACCGTCTATGGCGTACCCGGCTGGGGCTCAACGATAAGCGAACTGATGCTGACGCTGGCCGATATCCCGTACCATTTTGTCAACGTTGAGGGCTTTGACCAACCGGGCCCGCAGCGCGACCGTCTCAAGCTGATTAACCCGCTGTGTCAGGTGCCGACCCTCACGCTTGAAGATGGCAGCGTGATGACCGAATCCGCGGCGATTGCTCTGATGATCCTCGACGTGCGACCGGATCTGGCTCCGGCGCCGGGATCGCCGCAGCGGCATGCCTTTCAGCGTCTGCTCATCTGGCTGGTGGCGAACGTTTATCCCACCTTTACCTTTGCGGATTACCCGGAGCGCTGGGCCGCCGATGCGCCAGAGCAGCTGCGGGAAAGCTGCATCAGCTATCGCAAATCGCTTTATCTGTGGCTGGAGGAGCAGCTTGCCGCCGCGCCGTATGCGCTGGGGGCGGAAATAACTCTGCTGGACTGCTATATTGCGGCAATGTGTGCCTGGGGCCCGCGACGGGAGTGGTTTGCGGCGCAAACGCCAAAATTCGTCGCCGTGGCGGATGCGGTGTATCGCCATCCCAAACTCGAAGCCGTTCTTCGCCGCAACGAGCTGATTTAAAGCACAAAAAGCGATCCAGATGATGCGGGTTATGCTAGCTTTATCATCCTGACAATAAAGGAGCCTGCTATGCCGCATATTGATATTAAATGTTTTCCCCGCGACCTGAATGATGAACAAAAAGCGGCGCTGGCCGCCGATATTACCGAGGTGGTGATTCGCCATCTCAACAGCAAAGAGCGCTCGGTGAGCGTGGCCCTGAATGAAATTAATGAGAGCGACTGGCAACAGGTGTGGGACAGCGAAATCGCCCCGCAGATGGAACAGCTGATTAAAAAACCGGGTTATAGCATGTAACCCGCTTTCTTTCCCGGAGGCGATGCTGCGCATCTGTCCGGGCTACGCGTTCTCAGTGGTCTGCTATCCAGTAGCCCGGGCAGGCGCTGTGCGCCGCCCCCGGGAGAGAGTGCGGAGTGGCAGAATATCCCGGAGGCGATGCTGCGCATCTGTCCGGGCTACGCGTTCTCAGCGGTCTGCGGTCCGGTAGCCCGGGCAGGCGCTGTGCGCCGCCCCCGGGAAGAGGTGCCAGGGCTGATGTATTAAAACCAAATCTCCGTCTGCACGCCAAAGTTCCAGTTTCCTCCGGCGGTAAAGCCTTTACTGCCGAAATCATCGTTGATCGCATAACGATCCAGGTCTTTATCCCAATTCATCCACGTGACAAAGAAACGTATCTCCGGCCTCGCTTTGATATCAAACACATCGCCCACTTTGAACGTCGGGGCGAAGGTCAGCTTGTAAAAATCGCCGCTCACCGCCTGGTATTGATGCACGCCGCTGTCGTAGCGATAGGTTCGGCCGTTGGGATTCAGGTCCATATATTGCCAGGACGCCTCGTATAGCAGGGCGAAGTTGCGGGTGATGCCCTGGGAAACCCGCAGGTTAAAGGTTGCCCAATCGTAGCGGTCTCCATCGCGGTAGCGATCTTCGCTATGCTGGGCGATAACCGATGGTGCAAGCTGCCAGTTTTTCCCCAGCGGCAAAATGCCGTAGGACGCAAAACGCAGGGACTTTGCGTTCTCGGTAAGATCGCCATCGCTGCCGGGCTGGCGCGCCTCGGCGCCCAGCCCGCCGCCGTACTGCAGGGCGCTCTCCGATACGCCCGGCGCGAGGCCATAGAATTGCTGTTTGTCGTGATACGCCAGCATCGCGTAGTAGCCGTTTTTCGCCGTATTATCGCTGCGCAGAGCGTAACTGCCGGTGGTCGAGGTATTATCTTTCAGGTCATCATTGCCCTGGGCGGTCATCGCCGTGGTCATCAGCTGCCAGTTGTTCCAGAAGTGGTTGGCGGTGAACATCAGGTTCTGTATATCGTTATCCTGGTAGTTATCGCTACCCAGATCGCCGAAGTTACGCGCATAGACCGAGTAATCGCCGCGCAGCGTATCACCCCACTTCACGTCATTGATCCCGCCGCCGGTACCGCCGAGGAACATAATATCGCTATCGGTAAAGTGGATATCGAAATTATCGCGGTCGAAACGCTTGCCCGCCCAGATGGACGCGCTCCTGAACGGCCCGGAAAAATCGGCGAAATTGCCCATCTCGACGTACAGCTGACGCACGTTCAGGTGGTGGCTGTCGTTATCCTGTACCCATGGATCCGGGTTGGTTGCCCCGTCGGCAAGCATGGTTTTAAAGTGCGCCCATGACCCGTCGCTGAAGGTCATTTTTTTGCCGAAGCTGAGCTCCACGTAGTTATCTTTCTCGTTGCCGAGACGGCCAACGTGGGCATCGCCGTTGAGCGAACTGGCCGGGGAGACACCCGGGCCGCCGCGCGCGCCTTTACCATGGCTGTCAACCAGCATCCCGGAGCGCGCGTAGGCGTTGAACTCGAAGCCATCGCTGAGGCTGCTTTTCGCCAGCTGTTTGTCAGCAGCCTGCTGCTTTTGCTCGGTCGCTGCGGTGCGCTGACTGAGGGTCTGCACCTGCTTTTCCGCTGCCGCCGCGCGTTGTTCCGCGGCGCTGGTGCGCAGCTCCGCCTGCTGCGCCCGACGTTTGGCCTCTCCGGCCTCCTGCTCCGCATGATTAAGCCGGGCCTCCAGCTGCGCTAGCCGTTGTTCGACGGTGAGCGGGGCCGCATTCGCGCCGTAAGCCGAAAAAAGGGCGCAGCAAACCGCTGCGCTAATCAAAGAGATACGCATATCAATCCTTATTTTTTCAGAGGTATGTAGGGGGTGCTGCGCCTTATAGGGCGTGGTTTTCTCCAGCAACGGACGATGGGTTCGACGGCGCACGGCGTCCAGCGTCAAGGTCGGCGCGGATCTGCTCGTACTGGTCGTCGAGTCGGTAGAAGCGACCAATCCACAGCATTGAAGCCACAATCAGCAGCGCCGGGATATAGAGGTAGCAGGCTTTTATCGCCAGCATCGCGCCGTCGCTTTGCGTCTGGTTAGCGATATAACCGCCGGATGAGAGCAGGGCCCCGGTAATGGCTCCCGCGCCCGCCATCGCCACCTTGCCAAGAAAGCCGTTGATGGAGGTTAAAATGCCGGCGGTATTGATGCCGGTTTTCCATACTCCGTAATCCACCGGATCGGCTTGCATAGAGAAGTAAATTGCCGTGCGCTGTCCGGCGCCAAGCGAGAGTACGACCGCTCCGGCAACCAGACCCCAGCTGTTAACGCCTGCCGCCATCATCATGCCCATGCCGACCAGGTTGATCGCGCTGGCGACCAGATAGACGTGGCGTTTTTTCATCCGGCTGGCGAGCAGCGGAACGGTGAGGGTACCCAGCAGAGGAACGAAGGTGGAGATCCCGGCGACGATCGCCGTGAGATCGTTATTACCGACGTAATAATGGAAGAAGTAGACCAGCGCCCCGGTCTGGAAGAAAAACGCGCCCCACATCAGGAAAATATTGATGGCGAAGACGAACCATGGACGGTTGGCGCGCAGGCTGACCCAGGCGCGTTTTAAGGTCATGCGCTCCTGAGTAATGCTGATATTTTCCTTAACGTTCCGGAAGCTCACCAGCAGAAAAAAGGTGGCAATAACGCCGAAAACCACCGCCGTATAGAAGAAGCCGTGCTCCTGATTGCCTTTCCCCAGCGCGCCAACCAGCGGCAGAGTGGCGACCGCGACAATAGTCGCGCCGAGCGAGCCGAGCAGAATGCGCACCGCCGACAGCGTCGTGCGCTCCCGCGAGTCGTTCGTCAGAAACGGCAGCATGGCGCAGAATGGAATATTAACGAGGGTATAGAGAAACGACAGACACAGATAGGTGACAAAAGCGTAGATCAGCTTACCGGTGGTGCCAAAATCAGGCACGTAAAAGGCCAGAATACACAGCAGTCCGAAGGGGATCGCGCCAATCAGCAGATACGGACGGCAGCGCCCCCAGCGGGTGGCGGTATTGTCGATAACCAGCCCCATTAGCACGTCGGCAACGCCGTCCACCAGGCGCGTCACGAGGAACATCAGGCCTACGTAATAAGCGGGCAGGCCCATCACGTCGGTGTAAAAGAACATCAGATAAAGAGAGATCATCTGCCACACAAGGTTGCAAGAGAGGTCGGCGATGCCATAGCCAAGGCGCTGCCGCCAAAGGGTAAAGGTTGTTTCTGCCATAAAAGTAAACTCGCTTATCGTTGTCGTTAAAGTCCGTACTGGCGAATAAACCAGGCCGGGGTGCAGCTCCACGCATGGCAATAACTGTTTATCAGCTTGCTGCCATAAGGGGAAAAATCAGGATGCGCCGGGTCGAAGATTTCCCAGAAGGTATCGGCACCGTAGTCGACCATTGCTCCCCAGTAGGCTTTGATCTGCGCAATAGCGTCGTCGCGCAGCCCGCACTGCAGAAGGGCGGCAATATAGTGGTGACGCAGGTATGGCGTGTTCATGGCGATCGCGGGGGGATTTTGCTCCAGATTATGCATGATCTCCCGGCGCTGCTGAGGAGTACCGACTTCCGCCAGTACCAGCCAGATTTGCGATGCCCATGAGACCTGCCGCTGCTCGCCGCTGATGTAGAAGCCTTGCTGCTCGTCCCATAAGACATCGAGGGCCGCAGCTTTAAGCTGCTGTAAACGCTGGCGATAGCTGACGGCCAGCTCAGGTTCGAAACGCTCCGCCAGCCAGACGGCGCGCTGCAGGCAGTAAATCAGCACGCCCTGCGCTGCAGCCTGTTTATTCAGCGATGCCTGCCAGTCGATAAACACCCACCAGTCGTCGCTATCGCGCACAACCCCGTAGGCGTCGCAGCGTTTCAGCGCCAGTTCAATCTGACGACGGGCCGTGGGCCACAGCTCGCGGGCCGTAGCAATATCCTCCGCGCTTTGCAGATAGTTGTAGAGAACGTCAACAAAAAACAGAGAATAATCAAAAAGAAAGGTATCGTCAGCAATGACATCCGGCTGCACGAACACGTTGGCCGATACCATACCGTCCTCACGAGTATGCCCGGCGAAAAGGTACAGGCAGCGGCGTACTAAATCGTGACGGGCGAAGGTCACATCGTTCACCAGCGCCTGCAAACGTAAATCGCCGAGCCACAGGCGGCGGTCGCGTTTGGGGCCATCCTCAAACACCTCCTGCATGCAGTTTTGCAGGGTCAGAACGGCAACGCTGTCGATGGCCTTGAGCTGCGGGTCGGCGGTTGTCGCTGCCGGGCATGCGCCGCTGGCAGAGGTAACGGCATTCACCTGAATCTGGTTGAACTGCAGACGAAACTTGCGCGACACGGCTTTGACCTCCACCTTCAGATAGCGGAAGCAGTAGCGGCGCGGCAGATCAACTTCGGCCGGCAGGACATCAAGCCACAGATCCTGCTGCTGCAGCCAGCTGCTGCTTAGCCAGCCCTGGTAATCGCTGAACGGCTCACACACTTCGCTCAGCGTTTCGCCGAAGGTGAACTGCAGATGGGCCGGAGCGTCCGGCGGGCTCCCGACGCTCTGACAGAGAAAATGCAGGTAGCCAACAAAGTGGCTGCCAAAATCAATAATGACGCTATCGCCGCTGCTCAGCTCGCGCTGATAAAACGCGGCCAGGGAACTTACCGGTTCGGCGCGCCAGCCAAACAGTGCCGTGGCGTCGGCGTGGGCTTCCACCACGGCGATCGGCGGGTACGCCTGGCGACATAGCGCGGGCCGGAGCGTCTCGGCGGTGCGTAGAAAATCCGGGTGGCGGGTCATCGAGACCTGAGAATTATGCTGAATTGCCTGTGACATACTGCGTCCTCTGTATTTATTTGTCCGCAGCATAAGATGCCGGCCCCGGGGGCAACCACTCTGGCAATGCCAATGCATTTGCCAGATTGGCACTGATAATGAGATGGGCGGGTTGCCGATCACAATTCCAAAAATCTTGCTCGTGGCGGTCGGGAAAATGCATTATCTTGCCTCTGCGCCGTATGCCGTTTTGGACTTTATAGATGATGATGTTGACCGTTGAGTATTATTTCACCCATCCACAGGATAAGCTGGGCATGTACGCCAGCGATCCGGAAGATAATAGCCATGAACATAGTCATGAATTTGCTGAGCTGGTGATCGTTGAGGAAGGGCACGGTTTACATGTTATTAATGGCAGGCCACTATATATTCAACAGGGCGACGTTTTTTACGTTCAGCCGGGTGACGTTCATTATTATGATGAGCTAGGGACGCTTAAGTTAATTAATGTGCTGATTAACCCGTTGGTAGGGTTTCATTATTTACAGCCTCTCGATACTTTATTACAGACTTTCTCTGCGCAGAATGCGTCCTGCTACGGTTGGCTGGCGCCGGACACCCGCCATATCTGCAAGGAACTGGTGGATAAGATATTTTCTGCCGAGCTGCGGCAGGGGCAAAATATTGCCCTGCGCGAAGCCGCGTTTTTCCAGCTGGTGACGACGATTCTGCATGCCGAAACCGAAGCCGAATATAGCACCACTAAATATAAGCTGCATAAATTGCTGACCTGGCTACAGGAGCACTGTTTTGAAGATCATAACTGGCAGCAGCTGGCGGAAAAATTCCATCTGACCACGCGTACCGCTTTTCGCCATATTAAAGAGGCGACGGGATTGACGCCGGATAATTATTTAAAGCGTCTGCGCTTAGTTTCGGCGCGCGTAAAATTACGCGAGACCGATATGACGATTACCGAAGTGGCTTATCTATGCGGCTTTGCCAACAGTAATCACTTTACCACTTTATATAAAAAGGTTTTTGGCCTGACTCCCAGCGAAGACCGGCGGCGTTTGCAGCGCTAGTTCTCTCCCCGGAGGCGATGCTGCGCATCTGTTTGGGCGACACGTCTGGAGTAACCCGCTCCGGTAGACAGTTTCTGTCCGCACGGTGAGGCTTTTTCGGCGGTCGCCGGGCAATTTCCGATCAGCACCTGGTGCAGGCCGACAGAACCGGTCTGCACAGGCGAGGGGGTTTTCAATCAGATCCCTTCAAAATGCAGGTTTCGTAACATTTATTTTTTCTATTTTTTAGCAATTTGAAGTCCATTTTTGAACTGTCTGAAAAGTGTTCAGGTGGGAAAAATGCACAAGCAAATTCAAGAGCAATCGTTCCATACATCAATCCTAAATGACAGCATCAGTACCCAATGTTTGTTGAGTGCTGACACAGTTAAAGAATTTATTTATTAGCCATACAAAATTTTAGTTGCAAGGATGTCTACCACTTCAGATGGGCTGGGTTGTAATGCAATTTCTGCTGCAACTTGGGCAGCAGTGGATCGTAACGTAGAATCATTGAGAAACATATTGATCAGATCACTGGTCAATCCTTTTTCACCAGGTATAATCCCACACCCACGTTTTTGAACGACGTTTGCATTCACCGGACGGTCAGCGCCTTCACCGAATACGATTTGCGGTATACCGTTATAGAGGGCTGTGAGAGTGTTACCTGCGCCGCCATGATGGATAAAACCATCAGCGCCGTTAAGAAACACCCCCATAGGGATCCAGTCTACAAGATGTACATTTGGTGGTAATTGCCGTAAATCAGAGCGAGCGTTTGCTGCAAGCTGCAGGATGATTTCCGCATCAACCTCTCCAGCGGAATCCATAACCCACTTAATCAAATCCAGCCCGTCAACCATTGGCTTGACGGTACCCAGGCTAACCAGTAGGCGTTTCTTATTTGGTATCCTGTCCCACCAGTTCTCCCATACAGCTCCGCCATTGTAGGGTACATATTTCATTAAAATAATTGGTTCTCCATTATTTTTAAGA
Source organism: Klebsiella sp. K5-306 (assembly GCF_051835185.1). Taxonomy (NCBI): domain Bacteria; kingdom Pseudomonadati; phylum Pseudomonadota; class Gammaproteobacteria; order Enterobacterales; family Enterobacteriaceae; genus Klebsiella; species Klebsiella sp. K5-306. The sequence goes on along the minus strand of NZ_JAIFJY010000009.1, from coordinate 123,100 downwards.
ATGCTCATACTGGGCGGAGTGATATCAATCCATACGAGATCTTGTTGTGGTCGAGTGACTCCATGGCGCTTGTAGGCATTTGCCAGAGAAGTATTCACCTTATTTATGTGAGCAGGAGTATGGGCAAATCCTACAGTTTGCATCACCGTTGGAATACTATATTTAGCCGCAACTAGTGGGCCTGCGAGGCCAAGTGGTGGATATATGATGAGGTCAGGCCTCCATTGACCTGCAAAATTAACTAAGCCGTCAGCCATCTCGTCGCTGAAGAATGAGAAGTTTCCTGTGATATGGGTCCTCTTTCTCAAATCTTCCTGATGGCGATAACCAGCTTCTGAATCGAGTCCTGGTGCAGCATCGAAAGTAACAAGACCTGCTTCAGCGGCTAGAAATGCAAATTTTCCTGCACTGGCGATAACGACATCATGTCCGTTGACACGGAATGCCTGTGCTAATGAAAGCATCGGGAATAATAATCCATACAGCGGTGGGCCAATAAAAAGAACACGCATAAAAAACCTTCATTTCAATTGGTTATAGTTAGGCAAGCATTGCGGAGCATTACTTGTCGGGCAAAAACACCTGAAGATGTTAAACATTTAAATAGCGAAATAAATCGACAGCTTTAGTTGTGCTCATTTTCTTCTTCAGTTTTTGAGAAATTGCTTTAAGATCAAATTCCTACCTGAATAAATATCCATAATGGATGGGTGATAAATGATGAGGTTTCACCAAGTTCAATAAAAAACAGAGAATTAGAAATCATGTCCACACCCACAACAGCAGGCGCAACCACAGCCACAGATATATTCGCTATAATTATCTGATTCGCCCTCTTTATAAATGGTGCTTCCGTCTGGGGCATTAATAATATTAATGGTTTGAGATGTGCTATTAAAAATTTTGCGTTCCAGGGGGTTGGGATGGACGATTCTTGAATGTAAATCTGGCTTTTCAACTGTTGAAATATACAGTTTTGTTTCTAAGTTAGGATTTTTCTCTTTATGAAGGCTCATTCTGATATCTCCTTGTTCCACCACCGACGGTGTTATTCATTGCCAGGACGCTGCACATGCTTAAGCTTTAAGTAAGAAAAGTACCTGCTTAAGATAAACGTTGAAAACTTACAGAACCTATTATCAAAAAACACTTGACTTTGTGTGGTTACCATGCCAAGTTTGCATGCGAAAGTAAATAGTAATTATTATCTTTTGCATTAGTGTTCACGAGGGGGGTTATAATGTTTATTCCAGATATGAATAATGACCAAAGAAACTACCCTGATATCACACAGCAGATACAGTTAGCCCTGATAATGACGGCCGTAATTCTTGAGTACACTTTATTGATGTGTTGAGCCTGAAAACGAACCCGTAACCTGATTGAGATTTCTGGAGGCCTGGAAGGGATAGTTATGTGCTTAATTTTTAGGGTATGTTTAATGGAACTATCTTGATCTCATTATCACCGAAATAAATCTCATGAAATACTTAACTTATTGCTATATGAATTCGACATTAGGCGTAACTGTGATTAAATCTCATTAGTGTACTGCACCAATACTCTGATGATGAAGGTGATAGCCGGAACAATTTTTATTTTAAAGAGAGCCAAAAATGGATCATAAGACTAAACGGGGATGGATAGATAAAGCTGCTGTTGTTCTAACCGTTCCTCTAACAATTATCTTTGTTTCTTTTTCCTCTTTACAAGTTATCGGTAAAGGTAATTCATTTATTGATGTTTTCCTGGCCTGCATGGTTTATTTGGGTTTGTTTAATTTCTTCAGGGTGCTCAAAAAGGCATTTTATTTCTTTGTCAAGTGAAAGGAAAATAGTATGCGAGAATTAACGCAATATCAAATGGAAAATGTAGCTGGTTCCGGAGGTGCTCCTGCAACTGTAGCAAATGCTGCCGGTGTAGGCATTATTATTGGTTCCCTCGGTGCAATTGCCACAGGTGTTGCGGCAGGAACTCCCGTTGGGCCTGTTGGTATGGTGATTGGTGGCATATTGGGTGGGTTAGGTGTTGCAGTAGGTTCAGCTACAGGTAGCTCGGGAGGTGGTTCTTAACCGATTTAAAATAAATCCTTTCTTATACTATTATCAACGTTGTAAGTTGATAATAGTATTTAATTTTTAAGTGATGTCTTTTAATTCTAAAAAACTATTTTACTGAATATAAATGATATGCTGTATCACTTAAGCGCACATATAGAGACATATGCCTTTAAGTTTAGGTCATGTTAATCACCTATGTCCTTGTGCTAAAGTAGGTTTTTAACTGAATGATGTGCAAGGATTAATTTGGCATGAGTAATAATTTTAACTTTAATAGACTAACTGATAACCTTGTTCCTTTTACTGCCCATAAGGTTATGTCGTCATTAATATGGAGTGCTTCGGATGTGGAGGATATTCAAGAATTACAAAAAAACTGCAGTTATATAATAGATCCAAATAGTTCAGCCTCTACCAGAAAGTTTTATGCCGAGCGCTATGGCGGCAGTGGTATACAGCGCAATGGTGGCGGTGCCCGATGTGGTTTCAATGGATATTATCAGGTCAAGGGCATTGGGGCGAATTGTCTGGTAGGCGAAGGAACTGATCAGCGTCATTCCAATGGCGCACTTGGTGCAGTTCACGCTATTTATGAAGCTATGTGGGGGGAGATTCTGACACAAACCTTACCCTACGGGGCTGTGCGGGCACGGGCTGTTTTACTTACGAATATTTATACCGAAAAATCATTTGATCGTTCCCACGGAAAATCCCGACGTGCTCTGTTAATCCGTGAACCTGTGGTACGTCCTGCACATTTTGAACGCGCTCCTTACTTCAGACCTTTGCCGGAATATGCAGACCAGTTAATTCATGATGCCCGGCGGGTCAGATCTGTGATCCGTATGCTGCCAGAGTATCTACCTGTATCCTCAGAAGGGATTAGCGAAGAAGCGAGACGTGATTTACGGAATTATTGTATTGAGGGGCTATGTGAGCTGTCCCGTCGTGAAGCATGGCAGATGGCATATTGTCGGACACGTTTCCTGAGGCTGACAACATCTCCATCCAATATTGCGATAGATGGCAGGTTAATGGATTTTAACGGACTCAGTTGTTTATTCCCGGGAGACTCTCCCGTTGATTTTGGGCAGCAACTCAGGCTTACCGAGCTGTTGAAAGAACCAATGTTACTTCAGCAGGGGGTATCGGATATATGTCTTTATCTGGGGAAATATCTCTTTGATGCCGAATTTACAACGGTAGCTCGCCAGAGAGTAGAAGAGACGTTCCGGAACGTATTCCACGAAGCCTGTTATTACAGTTATCTGGAGCAACTCGGTATACCCACGAATTTTCTGGAGGATAAAGGGGTCCCGGATACTTTGAGGGAAATGGTCAACAGTTTCGTTGTGTTAATTAATAACCGCTACGAATCATTGTATAGCCCGAACGTTGACAGTAAGGGATATTCACCTTTGCAAAGTCTGGTGGCAGAACTGATCTGCCGGAGCCAGGAGCAATTCTCACCCAAAAGCCTGAATTCGCAGTATGATGTTCATTTCACTGAGGCGTTACGGTGTTTTGCCAGGGGGCTCCGCTGGTTGATTCAAACTGCGAATAAAAGGCAGATTAATAATTCGACTCTCCTGAATGGAATGGAGGAGCATGCAAGGAAAAGACTCCAACCCAGAAAAAAACTTGCAAAAGAATTAATGTATCAGGAAATAGCTTTTTTGCTGGATGAACATGGTGATGCTCCCCACCTTCTTCAGGAGGCATTTTCTGATATGGAATTCCGCATGAAGCAATTTTCCAGTGAAGCATTAGGCCATTTAAATCCTGTAAGGTTTACGGTTTAATTCAAAAGGATACAATTACGATGTCACACATACGAGAAACCATCAGGGGCAAAGAAGAATGGACCGTCTATGAACAGATTGGTTTTGCAGTTACTTGCATGCTCTATAACCGTAATTACAGCTTGTATCCTGTTCTGACCATTCAGTACTGGACCGAGTATGCTATCCAGCATCACCAGATTAAATTTCTTTTTGATACTCGCGGATTTCCACTGGCCTATATTACCTGGGCATATCTTGAGGCTGATACGGAAGAACGTTTACTCAATGATCCACAGTTCATGTTGCATCCTTCTGAATGGGATGAAGATGGAAGGACATGGATTTTGGATTTCTGTTGTAAACCTGGTTTTGGACGAAAGGCCATCGAACGTTTTATTCATCTTCGTCCTTGGGGAGAAGATGAAGTGAGTTGGTTGAACAGAAGGAAGAAAATCATGACATTCAGGCCAGCTCAGCTGAATAAAGAACAGGGTATTCAGAACTAATAGGGAGAATTTTTAATAGCCCAGAGTGCCGCTGTTCAAAGTTTTGAATGTGTTTCTTCATAATATCAATGTGTTATACGTACCTAACAGGTGTGGCAGGGTACCTGGTGACAAAGGACATGTATATTGTTTCGTAAGAATGCTTTAGAAAACAGGAAAATGAAATGGCGGGGACGCGCCATTTTACTTCCAGGAATTCCACTATGGGTAATCATGCTGGGTAGTTTGATTTTCATTATAGCATTTCTGACATTTATTATTACAGGCTCTTATAGTCGTCGTGTCAATGTCAGTGGAGAGATTTCTACCTGGCCACGCGCCGTCAATATATACTCGGGAGTGCAGGGTATTGTAGTCAGACAGTTTGTTCATGAAGGGCAACCTCTTAAAAAAGGGGATCCGATTTATCGGATTGATGTCAGTAAAAGTACAAGTAATGGTGTTGTCAGTGAAAATCAGCGCAGAGATATTGAAAATCAGTTGGTTCGCGTGGCTAATATCATTTCTCGGCTGGAAAAAAGCAAAAAAATTACGCTGGATATGCTGGAAAAACAACGTCTGCAATACAGTGAAGCCTTCCGTCGATCATCAGATATCCTACGACGGGCAGAAGAAGGGATAAAGATAATGAAGAACAACATGGAGAACTACAGGAGTTATCAGTCAAAAGGGCTGATTAATAAGGATCAATTAACTAACCAAGTCGCGTTATATTACCAACAACAAAATAATTTACTCAGCCTGAGCGCACAGAATGAGCAAAATGTTCTGCAGATAACCAGTCTGGATAGTCAGATTCAGATTCAGGCTGCAGATTTTGATAACCGCATATATCAGATGGAACTACAACGTTATGAATTGCAGAAAGAACTGGTCAGTACTGATGTAGGCGAAGAAATAATTATTCGGGCGTTGTCAGACGGAAAAGTAGATTCCCTGAGTGTGACCATCGGGCAAATGGTCAATGCCGGAGACAGCCTGCTTCAGGTTATCCCTGAGAATATAGAGAACTACTACCTTATTCTCTGGGTGCCCAATGATGCTGTTCCTTATATTTCCGTGAACGATAAAGTCAATGTTCGTTATGAGGCCTTCCCTGCGGAAAAATTTGGGCAATTCTCCGCGAAGGTGGTCGCCGTCTCAAGAACCCCTGCTTCAACGCAGGAAATGCTGACCTACAAGGGAGCGCCTCAGAATACGCTGGGAACCTCTGCTCCCTGGTATAAAGTTATTGTTAAACCAGAACAACAGGTGGTTGTCTATGACGGGAAATCTCTTCCACTTGAGAATGGAATGAAGGCAGAAAGTACCTTGTTTCTTGAAAAAAGACGTATTTACCAGTGGATGCTTTCTCCCTTCTATGACATGAAACACAGCGCGACAGGACCGGTAAATGAGTAACGGAAATTTCAGACGAATGATAAACCAGCTTGATATGCGATGGCGTCATCGGGTCCCGGTTATTCATCAGACGGAAACCTCCGAGTGCGGCCTGGCCTGCCTGGCAATGATATGCGGGCATTTCGGAAAGAGTATCGACCTCATATCCCTTCGGCGACAGTTTAATCTTTCTGCTCGTGGAGCCAACCTCGCAGGGATTAATGGCATTGCGGAACAACTGGGGATGGTGACACGGGCACTTTCTCTGGAACTGGATGAACTTGGAGCGCTCAAAACTCCGTGTATTCTCCACTGGGATTTCAGCCATTTTGTTGTACTGGTCAGCGTGAAGCATAACCGTTTTATACTTCATGACCCGGCCAGAGGAAAAAGGACGGTTGGACAGGAAGAAATGACCCGATATTTTACCGGAGTAGCGCTTGAAGTCTGGCCTGGCAGTGAGTTTTCGGTAGAAACCGTTCAGAATCGTATCAGTCTCTGTTCACTGATTAACAGTATTTATGGCATTAAAAGTACACTGACAAAAATCTTTTTCCTGTCGGTGGTTATTGAAGCTATTAACCTTGTGATGCCAGTGGGTACGCAACTCGTTATGGATCATGCGATCCCGGCCGGAGACAGAGGATTGCTGACCCTCATTTCCGCTGGGTTGATGTTCTTCATTCTCCTCAGGGCTGCAACAGGTATGCTTCGGGCATGGTCCTCCCTGGTCATGGGCACGCTCATCAATGTGCAATGGCAATCAGGCCTGTTTAACCATTTGCTTCGGTTGCCATTGGCGTATTTTGAACGTCGTAAATTAGGTGACATTCAGTCTCGTTTCGGCTCTCTTGATACCCTGAGAACTACTTTCACCACCAGTGTTGTTGGTGCCATCATGGACAGTATTATGGTGGCAGGTGTGTTTGTGATGATGCTGTTATATGGAGGCTATCTTACCTGGATTGTTCTGGCATTTACGGCAGTCTACGTGTTGATACGTCTGGTAACTTACGGTTATTACCGGCAAATATCGGAGGAAACCCTGGTCAGGGGAGCGAGGGCAAGTTCCTATTTTATGGAAACGCTGTACGGTATTGCTACAGTGAAAATCCAGGATATGGCTGAGCGAAGGGGAACACACTGGCTTAACCTGAAAATTGATGCCATCAATTCAGGTATCAAGTTAACAAAAATGGATTTGCTTTTTGGCGGGATAAACACTTTTGTTGCAGCCTGCGATCAGGTGGCTATCTTATGGCTGGGAACCAGTCTTGTGATCGATAATCAGATGACAATAGGAATGTTTGTTGCCTTCGGATCTTTCCGGGGGCAGTTTTCAGACCGGGTTGCCACACTGACGAACTTTCTACTTCATCTGAGAATGATGAGTCTCCATAACGAACGTATTGCCGATATAGCTTTACACGAAAGAGAAGAGAGAAAACCGCATCTTGATCTTCAGAATAATTTGCGTCCGGTATCACTGGAAACTAATGACTTGAGCTATCGGTATGACAGTCAGTCCGCACCGATATTCAGCGGCCTGTCTTTGTCAGTTGCTCCGGGAGAAAGCGTAGCGATAACGGGTACATCCGGAGCAGGAAAAACCACGTTGATGAAAGTTTTGTGTGGGTTGTTTGAACCTGATAGCGGAAAAGTACTGGTGAATGGTACTGATATTCGACAACTGGGGATAAATAATTATCATCGGATTATTGCCTGTGTGATGCAGGATGACCGGCTCTTTTCCGGTTCAATCAGGGAAAATATATGTGGGTTCGCTGAGGAGATGGATGAGGCGTGGATGACGGAGTGCGCAAAGGCCAGCTATATCCATGATGTGATAATGAATATGCCAATGGGCTATGAAACCCTGATAGGCGAATTAGGTGAAGGGCTTTCAGGTGGACAAAAGCAAAGGATTTTTATTGCACGGGCTCTTTATCGAAAACCATGCATATTATTTATGGATGAAGCAACAAGTTCTCTCGATACAGAGAGTGAACGTTATGTAAATGTAGCGATCAAAAAGCTTAATGTAACCAAGGTTATTATAGCTCATAGGGAAAGTACGCTTAGAACAGTTAACAGAATTATTAACATATAACTCTTGCAAAATGAATTTTGATGGATCGATGAACATGAGAAGAATACTTCCTTGTTTAATATTTTTTCTTGAAAAATCAAGTTTAATCTATTTCGCATTATCCTGTTTACTGGCGATAAAAGGTGATTTGGATGGACATACCACAGAGGTTTTATTGATAAGCTGTTTTTTTTGGGTTGTTCAAACACTAATAAATCTCAAGAAAATAATTTAATCAATGCAACCCAAATTGGGAGTGTTTCAATTTAAACTTTATTGGTCCGGACTGAAGTTATCTTGTAATTATGACTATTGAGCCTTTATAAGGCACTAGAGGACAGTGGTATGAATTTAAAGAAGAAAACTTTGATGATGATGCTTTTTTTATGCTCTCTCTCAGTTTACTCACATGAAGAACTATCTGAACAGATACGTTTGGAAAAAATAAGTTATTTTTCTGTCGGGCTGAATGGGTTTGTAGGTAAAGAAAGCGAAGGTGAATATCTATATAGATTGATTCTTCAAAGAGATAATGCCATCGACATATTTTATAATATTGCAACAAGCGAAGATGCAACGAATGAATCTAAGCTTTATGCTGCATGTGCACTTCGAAATCTTGGAGTGAAACAAATAAATGAAATATTTAATAAGCCTCAGGGTGGTGAGGCTGTTGTTTTAACTGGTGACATATTAAGGAGGGTTGATTTTAAAGATAAATTATTCGCGATTATAAAACATGGTTGCGATTTAAATGAGTCTAAATAATAAAGGGTAAAGTTATGCGGAAATTAAATGCTAATATGATAACTTATGTGAAAGGTGGGATGATTCTTGATGGTAGGCAAGAATTGTATAAGAGGGAATGACCATGGCTCGTATATTGATGCTAATGGTGCATTTGGATGCCTAACACCTCCTCATTAATTATATATCTAGGCGGAGGAGTAACCTTATCTGAGAACAAGCATCCTACCCTTATCAGCATATTTCTGATATATGGCTGTATAAGGTATATATTCATAATTATACATCTGTCAATCCGTCGATAATCGCTCCACGCCACCAGGCATAATCGTGACCACCAGTATAAATTGAGAGTTCACTTTTCATACCAGCGGCGCGCAACATTTTATGTAGATTTTTTACATGGGAGACCATTGAACCTTCTAAAGATCCTATGCCTAACCGAATGTTAACGTCTCTTTTAGTCATGGAAAGCATCTGTTTGCTCACCCACGAACTATCATTCTCGCTAAACATGACCGGGGTTTTTCTTTCAGGGCTCCACCACATTGATGGAGAATGGCTGATAACCATGCCAAAAATTTGGGGGGCATATAAAGCGGCCATCAGTGCTGAGACACCGCCAAGACTTTGCCCGGCAAAAACGGTCTTAGAACGGCCTGCCCATATTATATTCGGATGGTCCTTATATATTTGTGGTAGCAGATTTCCAGCGATATCGAGAATGAAATCTTTGTTCCCACCCAGTGTCTTCACACGATCAGATTCATTAATATTGTCTATACCCAGAACGGCCATTGGGGGAATACGTCCATTAGTGATAGCAATGTCTATTGCCTTAGTAATATCTAGACGGCCAAACCAGGTTTCTGCGTCAGGTAATACAAGTAATCCAAGAGGGTCTGCAATGGGGGTCTCCGGTAAATAGAAACGTACCCGGCGCTTGCACCCGGCAACAAAGGAATATGATATTGAGAGGGTTCCACGGCATGTGTGGGAAATATCATCCCATTCTTTTTGTTCAGGAGCCTGGTCAAGAGACAGTATTGATTCGCCGAACCCCCGTACGTTTATTTCGGATGCTTTATTAAATAGATCGGGTTGACCGGGGAGCGGTGAGAATCGTCCTCCAAGCTGAGAAATTTCATCGGGGGTCATTCCTGGCGGAATTTCTATGAACGAGTATGAACCGCGATATGTCGCTGGTAACTCCAGAGTCAGTGTCCAGATATCCGTTGAAGGGACGCGAGTCATTAATCCTTTTTTGACATCTTTTTTGTCAGTAACCCGATTCAGACGAACATATACCCCTTGTAGAATTTCTTCTGAGCGCCAAAAAAAAGTAACATTGCGTTTGTCACTATCATTATTACCTTCTGAAATAAAGGGGGTATGGACAGATTTAATATCACACCAGAACTGGTTAAGATCTATTAATGAGAGTTCTACCGGCAAAGAACATAAGCTTGATACAAAACAGGCATGGTGTAAAAGTGAAGGGAGGTTATTCTTCATGATTATCTTCCCTGGAAGTAAACGTGTACTTAGATAGAAGGGTGAATGTATAGTACACTTACAAACTGTAAACTTCAACTGAGAATTTGATGTTACAATGCAAGGGAACATATAACCTCACCAAAAAAGAGAGGCAAAATATATGCAGTCATTATATCTTTGGCTGCAACTTCTCAAAAGAGTGGGTGATGTGTATGATCGTGGATTCTCAAAATATCCAAAATATAAATTATTATATTGTATGCCCTTCACCGAAAGGGTGTTGTTTTTAAATTTTGTACTTAAGTTGATAGTAGTGAATATAATAATAAAAATTGTCAGGTGTGGTTCGATGTTATTTAATCAATCTCTTCGTTTATTTTGATACACTACTTTCTGTACTGAAGCCTGGAATACAACAGTTCTCTGCCGAGTTAAAGCTTCGGGGAATAAAGCATCACGAGCAGTTTTTTAACGTGGGGTTGTATACCAGCCGGCAGAGCTGTGAAGGTGAGGAGATGTCAGTACAGAAACTACGTGCTTTTTTCCGGCGTCTGTCGGAGGAATGCGGTTACGTGGTTTCGCCCTATCGTTTTCGCCACACGATTGCGACGGAAATGATGCGTCAGCCGGACAGTAATCTGCAGACTGTGAAAAATCTGCTGGGCGTTCGAACATAAACACTACGCTTGAATACGTGGACGGCAATGTGAATACGGTGAGAGAGGCGCTGGAAGCGAAGTTTGCGGTGCACAGTAATTTTTTTCACCGGGTTCTGGTACGCCGCCGGTGTTGCAGTTAGTCGACTGAGATGCAGGATGATTTACACGCTATTGACATAAGCATGCTACTAAAAAAATAAGCAATAGAATGCCCGGAGCTTGCTGGAACAAGCTCCGGGCTTTTAGGTAACCTCAATAGTCATGTAGTCAATTTATTGGCTCAAATTGCAGACATGCATAACCGACCGGGAACCCTTTTAACACCCGTTAAACTTCGCGAAAAGTTTAACCGGCGGGTCTTGAAGGTGGTGGTGCCGGACTCGGAATAGAACCAAGGACCCGGGGATTTACTCTTCTGGCGTATTGGCGCGGACGTGGCGGCCGCTGGCGACAAAGTTGCCGGTGCCGAGATGATGGAGGGTATTGATCTTATCATCGTCGAACTGCCAGCGTCCGGTGACAAACGCGCGTTCGTCGGCGGCGGCGGAAACCACTTCGCCAAACAGCGTATCGTACTGCTCCTGAGCCGCCGTTGCCGGCAGCAGTCGGCACTCCATCCACGCCAGACACTTCTCTTCAATCAGCGGCAATCCCAGCTCCGGGCCTTGCACCACCGGAATACCGTAAGCGTTAAATTTATCCTCATCGCGTCCGCTGATGCTACCGACCGCGTAGGTCCAGCTGGCGGCCTCGACGCCCGGGACGACGATGCCGAACGTGCCGTTGCGCTCAATAATTTCCCGCGTCCAGGCGCTTTTATCCACCACGATAGCCAGCCGCGGCGGGGCGAACTCCACCGGCATCGACCATGCGGCGGCCATAACGTTGCGGCGCTGAGTATGGGCGTCGTAGCTGGTTATTAAAATCGTTGGGCCATGGTTGAGCAGGCGACTGGCGTACTGGAGTTCCACGTGGCGAAAACGGCTCATATGCGTTCCTTGGTAAATGGGTCTGATGCCAGACAACACGTTAATCCGCAATGAAAATGTAATCAATACGTCATCAAGGCTCCCTATAGTCGGCGTCACTAAGTCCCAAAGAGGATAACAATATGTTAGCTCCCCTGTCTTTGACACAGGTGAGCGCGGGCCGGCGGATGTTGACCGCCGGCAGAGCCACGCTTTCCCAACGGGAGGGCGAAAATGCGCGCGCTTACCAGCATTAAGCTTGACGGCGTTTCTTTCGCCTTCGGTACCAACACCGTCCTTAATCAGATCGATCTGCATATCGATGCGGGCAGCATCGTGGCGCTGCTCGGGCCTTCTGGCTGCGGCAAAAGCACGCTGCTGCGCCTGCTCGCCGGATTAACCGTACCCGCCAGCGGCAGCATTCACTTCGGCGATCGGCTGGTGGCGAAAGCCGGCTGGGGTATGCCGCCGGAGCAGCGCGATCTCGGCATGGTCTTCCAGGATTACGCCCTGTGGCCGCATATGACGGCGGCGCAGAACGTGGCTTTCCCGCTGCGCATGCGCGGCATCGGGCACAAGGAACGACAGCGACGGGTCGAGGAGGCGCTGGCAATGGTCGGTCTCAGCGGCTTCGCCGAGCGTAAACCGTCGGGCCTTTCCGGCGGACAGCAGCAGCGCGTTGCCCTGGCCCGCGCCATTGTCGCAGAACCGCGCGTGCTGCTGTTCGACGAGCCGCTCTCCAATCTCGACAGCGAACTACGCGAGTCGCTGTGCGTCGAAATGAGCCGCCTGCTGCGCCAGCTGGGCATCACTGCCGTCTACGTCACCCACGACCGTCGCGAAGCCGAACTGTTGGCCGACAAGATTGTTCATTTATCTGCGGGCTGCGTTGCCGCCGTCCGCGCCGTGACTTCAACCTTAGGGGAATCCGCATGAAAACCGTTATTACCGTTACCAAAGGAGCTGCGCTCGCGATGATGCTGTCCGCCACCACGATCTCCTGCGCCCACGCGCTCACCGTCTACACCGCCGGGCCGGGCTCGCTGGCGAAAAGCCTCGCCAGCGGTTATGAGAAGAAAACCGGGGTGAAGGTAAATATTTTCCAGGCTACTACCGGTAAGGTGATGGCGCGTCTTGAGGCCGAGCAGGCCAACCCGCAGGCGGATGTGCTGATTTCCGCTTCGTGGGATACGGCGGAGGATTTGCATCACCGCGGCTGGCTGCTGCCATATCAGAGCAGCAACGCCGATAAGGTGCCGGCGAACCTGAAATCCGCCGATTACGTTGCCCAGGGGATTTCGGCGCTGGGGATCGTCTGGAATACCAATAGCGGCACCCCGGAGCCGAAAGAGTGGCGCGACCTGACCGAAGCGGCGTTCAAAGACAAAGTGACGACGCCGGACCCGGCGCTTTCCGGCGCATCGCTGGATTTGCTGATCGGGTTACAGAATGGCATGGGCGACCAGCCCTGGGCGCTGTTTAAAGACTTGAAGAAGAATGGCATGGTGGTCAGCGGGCCGAATGCCCAGGCGGTGACGCCGGTGATGCAGGGCGCGAAAGCGGCGGTATTCGGCGCGGTTGATTATGTCTCTTACGGCAATATCCATCAGGGCGAATCGCTAAAGGTGATTTTTCCGGCCAGCGGCACGGTGATTGCGCCGCGGCCGATGATGATCCTCAAAACCAGCCCGCATGCTGACGATGCAAAGGCCTTTATTGATTATGTGCTGTCACCGGAAGGCCAGGCGCTGGTCGCCGACGCCTGGCTTATGCCCGCCCGCAGCGATATTCCGGCGAAGCGCCCGCTGCTCAACGAGCTGAAAATTCTGCCGACCGCCGGCGAAGGCACTAGCGAACGTAGTGCGGTGCTTTCCCGCTTTAATACGCTTTTCGCCCAGTAAACCGACTTTTCCCCAAGCTGCGAAATTTGGTTCGGGCACATTCACCGGAGGCGGCGCTGGCGCGCATATGGTCTGCCGGACCGTAGACGGATGTGACCCTGTAGCCCGGCTAAGCGCAGCGCGAGCCGGGTAAGATCGTATCCAGGAATATATCGTGAAACAGAGACTTATTTCAGCGGGCACGCTGGCGGCACTGCTGGTGCTGGTGGCGTTGCCGCTGCTCTTTATCGTCCTCCAGGCGATTTTTCCCCGGTTTAGCGCCGGCTCGCTGAGCGGCGCGTTTAGCGGCGTGTCAACGCTGATTGCCGACCCGCAGCTGCCTACGATGCTCGGCGGTACCCTGTGGGTGGCCTGCGGCGTGGCGCTGATGAGCGTGGTCATCGGTCTACCGCTGGGCGTCGTGCGCGGATTGTTTACTATTCCGCTGCCGCGACTGTGGGATCTGCTCTTTCTGATCCCCTTTCTGACGCCGCCATACATCGCGGCGCTGTCGTGGATGCTGATGCTGCAAAGCAACGGCTATCTGCAGCAGCTGACCGGCTGGGATCTTAACGATCTGCTTTTTAGCCGTTCCGGGATTGTGCTGGTGATGACGCTCAATATTTTCCCGGTGGTCTATTTTGCCGTTTCGCGCAGCCTGCTGGCGAGCGGTCAGCGGTTGGCGATTGTCGCCCGGGTGCACGGCGCCAGCGCCTGGCGGGCGTTCTGGCACATCACGCTGCCGATGCTCTCGCCGGCGCTGGCGGCGGGGATGCTGTTGGCGTTTACCCTGGCGATTGAGGAATACGGCGTTCCGGCGGCCCTCGGGTCGCGGGCAGGGCTGGTCATGCTAACCGTAGGCATTGAGAAAAAGCTTGCCGACTGGCCCGTCGATCTGCCCGGCGCATCGCTGCTTTCGCTGCTGCTGATCGCGGTGGCGCTGCTGGCCTGGTGGCTGCAAAAACGGCTGACTGGCGATAAAGAGGTCACCAGCGTCACCGGCAAGCCGGGAGAGAATAGCGGGGCGGAACTGGGCTGGCTGGCGCTTCCGGCGATGCTAGTGATGGCGGGCGTCGGTGGGTTGGCGGTGGTGCTGCCGGGCGCGTCGATGGTGCTGACCAGCCTGATGAGCACGCTGTCGGGCGGTATCCACGCTGACAACGTTACTCTTCGCCATTTTGCCGCGCTGTTTGCTCAGCAGGGCGATGCGCTGTCGGCGCTGGCAACCAGCCTTTCGCTGGCGCTGGCTTCGGCTGGCGTTGTTGGGCTGGTGGGGCTGCTCGCCGCCTGGCTGGTTGTGGTGCAAAAAATCAAGGGGAGCGCGATAGTCGATGCCTTATCGCTGCTGCCGGCGGCGCTGCCGGGCGTGGTGGTAGGCGTCGGGTTGATTCTGTTGTGGAATCAGCCGTTCTGGCCGCTTTCCCCCTACAACAGCTGGTTTATGCTGCTGCTCTCCTACAGTTGTCTGCTGCTGCCCTGGCCGGTACGCTACGTCGGCAGCGCGCTGCGCCAGCTTGGCAATAATCTTGAGCCTGCGGCAAGGGTACATGGGGCGACGGCCCTGCAGGCGCTGCGTCTGATCGTTCTGCCGCTGGTCTTCCCGGCGCTGCTGGCGGCGATGCTGATGGTGTTCGCCGTCGCCTCCCGCGAGCTGGTAACTTCGCTGCTGCTCGCGCCAGCCGGAACGCAAACCGTCGCGGTGTTTATCTGGCGCCAGTTTGAGCAGGGCTCGGCGGGGCAGGGAATGGCAATGGCGTCGCTGACGCTGCTTACCGGTCTCGGGCTGATGCTCAGCGCGCTGGCGCTGATGCAGCGAGGCACGCGCGGATAAATGCGATCGCACAAAATAGCTGGTCAGGCGGGAAAAACAGGCTATAAATGTCGGACACCGATTGCTGGAGGCATTGATGAGTCCCTTTTTAAGCGCCTATTTTTCTCGTCTGGG
This sequence comes from Klebsiella sp. K5-306, assembly GCF_051835185.1. NCBI lineage: Bacteria > Pseudomonadati > Pseudomonadota > Gammaproteobacteria > Enterobacterales > Enterobacteriaceae > Klebsiella > Klebsiella sp. K5-306. The sequence continues at coordinate 107,585 of NZ_JAIFJY010000009.1, read as the reverse complement.
CTGGACGGGCACCCCGGACGTTTCACTTCACACCCTGCGCGAATTGCATATTCACCATAACGGCGCGATCCCCTTTGAAAATCTGGATGTGCTGCTGCCAAGAGAGATACATCTCGACGATCGCACCCTGGAAGATAAGCTGATTCACGGTCGTCGCGGCGGTTACTGCTTCGAGCAAAACGGCCTGCTGGAGAGAGCGCTGCGCGAAATTGGTTTCAACGTGCGCAGTCTTCTGGGCCGCGTGGTGCTGGCCAATCCGCCGCATATGCCGCCGCGTACCCATCGGCTGCTGCTGGTGGACGTGGAGGGCGAACGCTGGATTGCTGACGTTGGTTTCGGCGGCCAGACCCTGACCGCGCCGATCAAGCTGCTGGCCGATGTGGAACAAGCGACCCCGCACGGTGAGTATCGCCTGATCTACGAAGGGGAAGAGTGGACCCTGCAGTTCAGCCATCACGGCCACTGGCAGTCGATGTACCATTTTGACTTAGGTCGCCAGTACGCTTCCGACTATGTGATGGGCAACTTCTGGTCAGCGCACTGGCCGCAGTCGCACTTCCGCCATCATCTGCTGATGTGCCGCCACTTACCGGATGGCGGCAAGATGACGCTGACCAATTTCCACTTTACCCATTGGGATAAAAACCATGTGGTCGAAAAGCGGGATTTAGCGGATGTTCCGGCGCTGTATGAAGCGCTGCAAACGCGTTTTGGCCTCGGCGTGGATGATGCCAAATATGGCTTCAGCGAAGCGGAACTGGCGGCAGTGATGGCGGCGTTTGATACCCATCCCGAGGCGGGTAAGTAAATACCCTACAGGAACCGTTGGCTGGATAAGGGGTGGCTGTCAAACGTGGATGTTACCCGGCTTGCGCTACGCTTAGCCGGGCTATGGGTTCACAGCCATCTGCGTTGATGTATCCCGGGTGAGGCGTTTACGCCGCGACCCGGGATGATTGCAGATTTTGCTCAGCGTCTTGAACGTACCACCTGGTAGCGGCGGGTGAAATATTCAAACGGCGCGCTCCAGACGTGAACCAGACGGGTGAACGGGAACAGCAGGAAAATCGTCATTCCCAGTACCAGATGTACGCGGAAAACAAAGGCGACACCGCTGAGCATTTCAGACGAGCCGCCGCGGAAGGTCACGATGCCTTGCGCCCAGCCGACCAGCTTCATCATTTCACTGCCGTCAGGATACTGCGCCGAAAAAGGAATCGTGCTCAGCCCGAGCAGGCACTGAATCAACAGAATGCTCATGATGATGATATCCGGGGTGGTCGAGGTCGCGCGAACGCGCTGGTTGGTCAAACGACGCCAGAGCAAACCGGCGCCGCCGATCAGCGTCAGGACGCCGCAGACGCCGCCGAGCACCATCGCCATCTGCTGCTTGACCGCAATCGGTAAAAACCAGGCATACACCCAGTGCGGCGTTAACATGCCGAACAGATGGCCAAAGAAAATGCCGAGTATGCCGATATGAAAAAGATTCGACCAGATCACCATCCCGCGTTTATCGAGCATCTGGCTGGAGGAGGCGCGCCAGGTGTACTGACCGTAGTCATAGCGCAGCCAGCTGCCGAGAAAAAAGACCGTCGCGCAGATGTAGGGGTAGATGTCGTAAAAAAAGACGTTCAGGTACTGTATCATTTCGGGCCTCCCGCGCTGACGTCGACGTACTGCGGCGCCACGTCCTGGCTAAAGCGTCGTTGATATTGCTGTAACGGTGAGCTGTCACAGGTTGTGGCGTTATCTTCGATAAATTTCACCTGCTCTTCTTCCCAGACCGCATCCAGCGCCTGCCGGGTATCATCACGGGACTCGTTGTTAACCTGCTGCGTGACACTGTCACTTGAGAGGGGGCTCCCGGCGAGGCTCAGCAGGGCGTCAAACAGCGGGTACCACGCTACCTCGCGCTGCTTGAGCCGCCCGCCCAGCAGCGCCAGAATCGGCGCGACGTTTTGCAGCCCCTCACGCGCTTCGTTTTCCGGCAGGATGCTGAGGTATTCCAGATACAGCGGCAGATGGTCTGGAAGTTCGCGACAGTTGAGCACCAGGCCCGCCTTTTCATACTGAGCGAGCAGATCGACCATTGCCTGGCCGCGATCGCGGGACTCGGCGTGCACGTGTTCAAACAGCAGCAGCGACGTGGCGCGGCCCCGGTCGAACACTTCGCACCATTCGGCCTGCTTGTCCAGCAGCGGGGCATTCAGCATTTCCGCGGCGAAGTCGTTGAGCATGGGGGCGTCGTGCCGCACCATGGCCAGCACCTCCTCCTTGCACTGCCAAAGAAACTCATCCGGGTACTCCATCAGCAGGCCGATCGCTTTGAGGATTTGCATTATTCCCCCTCCGCTTTATCGCGTACTTCGGTGATGTTGATGGCATCGATACGGCTACTGTTGAACAGGTTGAATTTGGTGTCGGAGCCGTGGCAGCCGTCGCCAAAGGTAAAACCGCAGCCGTTGCGCTCGGGGAAAGCGTCGCGCGCCATTTCGCGGTGGCTGGTCGGGATCACGAAACGGTCTTCATAGTTGGCGATCGCCAGATAGCGGTACATCTCCTCGACCTGTTCAACGCTTAAGCCCACTTCCTCGATGGCGCGGGTATCCGTGACGCCTTCCACCGTTTGCGAGCGCATGTAATGACGCATCGCCATCATGCGCTTCAGCGCGCGCAGCACCGGGCCGGTATCGCCCGCGCTGAGCATATTGGCGAGATACTGTACCGGAATACGCAGGCTTTCGATGGCCGGAAGCACGCCGTCGCTTTTCGGCAGGCCGCCGGCGTCGGCGTAGGACTGAATCGGCGACAGCGGCGGCACGTACCAGACCATTGGCAGGGTGCGGTATTCCGGATGCAGCGGCAGCGCCAGCTTCCAGTCCATCGCCATTTTGTACACCGGCGAGCGCTGGGCGGCATCAATCACGTTTTGTGGAATCCCCTGTTTCAGCGCTTCTTCAATCACCGCCGGGTCGTGGGGATTGAGGAACACCTCGCACTGCCGCTCATAGAGATCGGTTTCGCGCTCGGTGCTGGCGGCCTCTTCAATGCGATCCGCGTCGTATAACAACACGCCGAGATAGCGGATACGCCCCACGCAGGTTTCCGAACAGACGGTGGGCTGTCCGGATTCGATACGCGGGTAGCAGAAGATGCATTTTTCCGATTTACCGCTTTTCCAGTTGAAGTAGATTTTTTTGTACGGGCAGCCGCTGATGCACAGACGCCAGCCGCGGCATTTATCCTGGTCGATCAGCACGATGCCGTCTTCTTCACGCTTGTAGATGGCGCCGCTCGGGCAGGTGGCGACGCAGCTCGGATTCAGGCAGTGCTCGCACAGGCGCGGCAGATACATCATGAAGGTGTTTTCAAACTGGCCGTACATCTCCTTCTGAATCTTGTCGAAGTTACGGTCGCGGGCGCGCTTTTCAAACTCGCCGCCGAGCAGCTCTTCCCAGTTGGGCCCCCAGATGATTTTATCCATCCGCTTACCATCGATAAGCGAGCGCGGACGGGCGGTGGGCAAATGTTTCCCCTCCGGCGCGTTGTGCAGGTGCTGATAATCAAAGGTAAAAGGCTCATAATAATCGTCGATTTGCGGTATCACCGGATTGGCGAAGATTTTGGTGATGACGCCCATTTTGCCGCCCAGACGCGGGCGTATTTTGCCATTAACGTCGCGCACCCAGCCGCCTTCCCACACCTCCTGGTCTTCCCAGTTTTTTGGATAACCGATGCCCGGTTTGGTTTCGACGTTGTTAAACCAGGCGTATTCCATTCCTTCACGTCCGGTCCAGACGTTTTTACAGGTGACGGAACAGGTGTGGCAGCCGATGCATTTATCAAGATTGAGAACCATGCCGACCTGTGAGCGTATTTTCATTTTTTCACCTCCTGTACCCCGTCGCGACCTTCGTCATCCAGCCAGTCAATATTTTTCATTTTGCGGATCATAATGAACTCATCGCGATTGGAGCCGACGGTGCCGTAATAGTTGAAACCGTAAGCCAGCTGGGCGTAGCCGCCAATCATATGGGTCGGTTTCGGGCACACGCGGGTCACCGAGTTATGGATCCCGCCGCGCCGTCCGGTGACTTCCGATCCCGGAATATTCATCAGACGCTCCTGCGCGTGGTACATCATGGTCATCCCCGGCGGTACGCGCTGGCTGACCACCGCGCGAGCGGTGAGCGCGCCGTTGGCGTTAAAGGCCTCGATCCAGTCGTTATCTTCAATCCCCAGTTCGCGAGCATCGGTTTCGCTGATCCACACGATCGGCCCGCCGCGCGACAGGGTTAGCATCAGCAGGTTTTCGCTGTAGGTGGAGTGAATGCCCCATTTCTGGTGCGGCGTCAGAAAGTTGAGCGCTTTTTCAGGAAAGCCGTTAGGCGGGATCGCTTTCATCTGGCTGACGCTGCGGGTGTCAATGGGCGGACGATAGACCACCAGGCTTTCGCCAAAGGCGCGCATCCAGGGGTGATCCTGATAGAGCTGCTGGCGGCCGGAAAGGGTGCGCCAGGGGATCAGCTCGTGGACGTTGGTATAGCCGGCGTTGTACGACACATGCTCGCTCTCGAGGCCGGACCAGGTCGGGCTGGAGATAATTTTGCGCGGCTGGGCCTGAATGTCGCGGAAGCGGATTTTTTCATCCTCTTTATTCAGCGCCAGGTGCGTGTGCTCGCGGCCGGTAAATTCGCCGAGCGCTTGCCAGGCTTTGACCGCCACCTGGCCATTGGTTTCCGGGGCGAGGGCGAGGATCACTTCCGAGGCGTCGATGGCGGTGTCGATGCGCGGGCGGCCTTTAGCCGGGCCATCCAGCTTGACGTAGTTGAGCTTACCGAGGAAATCGACCTCGTTCTGGGTGTTCCAGGTGATGCCTTTACCGCCGTTGCCGAGTTTGTCGAGCAGCGGGCCGAGGGAGGTAAAGCGCTCATAGGTCGCCGGATAATCGCGCTCAACCACGGCAATCGACGGCGCGGTTTTACCCGGCGTCAGCTCGCATTCGCCTTTCCGCCAGTCCAGCACGTCAAAGGGCTGAGAGAGTTCCGCCGGGGAGTCATGCTGCAGCGGCACCAGCACCACGTCGGTCTCTTTATCGAGGTGGCCGACGCAGACTTCAGAGAAGGTTCTGGCGATATCTTTGTAAATTTCCCAGTCGCTTTTCGCCTCCCACGCCGGGTCAACGGCGGCGGAGAGCGGGTGAATAAAGGGATGCATATCCGAGGTGTTCATATCGTCTTTTTCGTACCAGGTGGCGGTTGGCAGAACGATATCGGAGAACAGACAGGTGCTGGACATGCGAAAGTCGAGCGTCACAAGCAGGTCGAGTTTGCCCTCAATGGCCGCGGTTTGCCACTCCACCTCTTCCGGCTTCACCTCATCGGTAGCCCCCAGCTCTTCGCCCTGAATACCGCTGTCGGTGCCCAGCAGGTATTTGAGCATATACTCATGGCCCTTGCCGGAAGAGCCCAGCAGGTTTGAGCGCCAGATAAACAGATTACGCGGATGGTTTTTGCCGTTATCCGGCTGTTCGCAGGCGAAGCGGATCTCGCCGGACTTCAGCGCCCGGGCGGTGTAGTCGGCGGGGGGCAGTCCGGCTGCGGCGGCCTGCGCCTTGATGGTCAGTGGGTTAACCCCCAGCTGCGGCGCGGAAGGCAGCCAGCCCATGCGCTCGGCGCGAACGTTAAAATCGATCAGATGGCCGCTGAATTGGCTGGCGTCGGCCAGCGGCGACAGCAGCTCCCGGGCGGTCAGCTTTTCATAGCGCCACTGGCTGGCGTGATTGTAAAAAAAGGAGGTGCTGTTCATCTGGCGCGGCGGACGATTCCAGTCCAGCGCGAACGCCAGCGGCAGCCAGCCGGTTTGCGGACGCAGTTTCTCCTGGCCGACATAGTGCGACCAGCCGCCGCCGCTCTGGCCGACGCAGCCGCAGAACACCAGCATATTGATCATCCCACGGTAGTTCATATCCATGTGGTACCAGTGGTTGACGCCGGCGCCGAGGATAATCATCGACCGTCCGTGGGTTTTATGCGCGGTATCGGCGAACTCGCGGGCGATCTGCTCGATGTGCTGGCGCGGGACGCCGGTGATCTGTTCGGCCCACGCCGGGGTATAGGCTTTCATTTCGCCAAAGTCCCTGGCGGCGTTGGGGTCGTCTAAACCGCGATCGAGTCCGTAGTTAGCGAGGATGAGATCATAAACGCTGACCACCAGGCCGGATTCACCGTTGGCCAGCGGGAGCTGCTTAACCGGCAGTTGATGCAGCGTCACCGGATCCTGCTTGATGCTGCGAAAGTGCGGGTTTTCGTTGCCGCCGAAGTAGGGAAAGCCCACCGTCACCACGTCGTCACGGCTATCCAGCAGCGACAGCTTAAGTTCAATCGCTTGCCCTGCGGCCTGCTGTTCGAGGTTCCACTTGCCTTTCTCTCCCCAGCGGAAGCCAATCGAACCGTTTGGCGCCACCAGTTCACCAGCGCTGTTATAGGCGACGGTCTTCCACTCCGGGTTGTTGCTTTCGCCCAAATCGTCGACCAGATCGGCGGCGCGGACCATCCTGCCGGGAACGTAGAAACCCTCCTCGCGGCGCTCAAGCATCACCAGCATCGGCATATCGGTATAGGTGCGACAGTAGTTGAGGAAATAGTCGCTGGGATTATCAAGGTGAAACGTTTTGAGGATCACATGGCCCATTGCCATCGCCAGCGCGCTGTCGGTGCCCTGTTTCGGCGCCAGCCACTGATCGCTGAGTTTGGCAACTTCCGAAAAATCCGGAGTAATCGCGATGGTTTTGGTGCCCTTATAGCGCACTTCGGTAAAAAAGTGGGCGTCCGGCGTTCGGGTCTGTGGGACGTTTGAGCCCCAGGCGATGATATAGCTTGAGTTATACCAGTCGGCGGATTCAGGGACATCGGTTTGCTCACCCCAGGTCATCGGCGAGGCGGGGGGAAGGTCGCAGTACCAGTCGTAAAAACTCAGACAGGTGCCGCCAAGCAGCGACAGATAGCGGGTACCCGCGGCGTAAGAGACCATCGACATCGCCGGGATCGGCGAAAAGCCCGCCACCCGGTCCGGCCCGTAGTTTTTGATGGTCCAGACGTTGGCGGCGGCAATCAGCTGATTCAGCTCTTTCCAGCTTGAGCGGATAAACCCGCCTTTGCCGCGTACCTGCTTGTAGCTGAGGGTTTTAACCGGGTCCTGCATAATGCTATCCCACGCCTGCACCGGATCGGCGTGCTGAGCCAGCGCTTCGCGCCACAGCGCAATCAGCCGCTTGCGCACCAGCGGATACTTCAGACGGTTGGCGCTGTAAAGGTACCAGGAGTAGCTCGCGCCGCGCGGGCAGCCGCGGGGTTCGTGGTTGGGCAGATCCGGGCGGGTTCGCGGGTAGTCTGTTTGCTGGGTTTCCCAGGTGACCAGACCGTTTTTGACGTAAATCTTCCAGCTGCATGAGCCCGTACAGTTCACGCCGTGGGTTGAGCGGACGATTTTGTCGAACTGCCAGCGCTGCCGATAGCTGTCTTCCCAGTCGCGGTTGGTGTTGTATACCTGGCCGTGACCGTTGGCAAAGCTCTCGCCTTTTTGTTTAAAGTAGCGAAAGCGATCCAGTAGTTTACTCATGACATTTCTCCTGCTCCAATAATGTCCAGCCTTACAAGACCGCACTATCCTGTAGGCCAGATAAGGCTTCAGCCGCCATCCGGCAAAGATGTCGTTATTTTTTTGCCGGTTTACGACGGCCGTAGACCAGCCAGGTCACCAGCACACAAACCACGTAGAAAACAAAGAAGACCTTCATTGCCCCGACAGGTGAGCCGGTCAGCGCCAGCGAGGTGCCGAAGGCTTTAGGGATAAAGAAGCCGCCAATGGCGCCGATAGCGGAGATAAAACCGAGCGCCGCCGCGGTGTCGGTCACCGCTTCGTGCTGAGCCTGTTCATCGCTGCCGCCGCGCTTCTTCACGCTGTCGATAGTTATCTGGCGGAAGATCACGGCGATCATCTGGAAGGTGGAACCGCTGCCGAGACCGGCGGTAAGGAACAGTCCCATAAACACCACGTAAAAGGCGAGAAAGCTGCCGGAGCCGGTGCCGGGCAGGGTGAGGAACAGCAGGCCGGTGAACAGCGCCATTAAGATAAAATTGATCAACGTGACCCGCACGCCGCCGAGACGGTCGGAAATAATGCCGCCAAATGACCGCGCCAGCGCGCCGATAAACGGCCCGAAGAAAGCCAGATTCAGAATATTCACGTCGGGGAACTGCGTTTTCGCCAGCATGGCAAAACCGGCGGAGAAGCCGATAAACGAGCCAAAGGTGGCAAGGTAGAGCAGGCTTAACAGCCACATATGCGGGCGCTTCAGTACCGGCAGCTGCTCGCGAATTGAGGCCTTCGAGCTGGCGATATCGTTCATTCCCACCCAGGCTGCGAAGGTGGCGATCGCCAGCAGCGGTACCCAGACGAGCGCGGCGTTGCTAAGGGCGAGAAGAGATCCATCCTCCTGAGGCACCCCATGAACACCGAGAAAAGCAAAGATGGGCAGAAAAATCACCGCCGGCGCGATCATCTGCATCACGCTGACGCCGAGGTTGCCAAGCCCACCGTTAATCCCCAGTGCGCTACCCTGTTTGGCTTTGGGGAAGAAAAAACTGATATTTCCCATGCTCGAAGCAAAGTTCGCTCCGGCAAAACCGCACAGTAAGGCGATAATGATAAATACCCAAAACGGGGTAGCGGTATTTTGCACGGCAATTCCCAGCCAGATGCAGGGAACCACCAGAATAATCGTACTTAATACCGTCCAGTAGCGACCGCCAAATATGGGTACCATAAAGGAGTAGGGCACGCGTAATATCGCGCCGGAAAGCGAAGGCAGAGCGGTTAATAAAAACAGTTGATCGGTAGTGAAATTAAAACCGACTTTATTGAGGTTGACCGCGACGGCGCTAAATAACATCCAGACGCAAAAGGCAAGTAGCAGACAAGCTACGGAAATGCAAAGATTTCTGCGGGCTATTTTCTTTCCCTTATTTTCCCAGAATGCCGCGTTTTCAGGTTTCCACTCGCTTAAAAGATAATGATTCTTTTTCTCATTTTTGCTCAGCATATTGCCCTCGAATGAACATTAACCAGTCAAAAAGAATAAAGATGTAAAACAGTCAATTAATATAAAAGAATGAAAGAAGGGGCCGAACGATGTGTTAGTTGTAATAAATGAAGAATAGATAAGAAAAGCGCGTCGGCAGTCGACGCGCGGAGAATAGAGGGGGATTATTTGTTACAAAGTGTAACCTGGGTCAGAACAGTTCCATCGAAATAAAATAATTGATATGCCGGTTAAAGGTGGCGTCATCTATTTCCTCCATACCCAGCGCGTAAATACCATCCAGGCCACATACCAGCGCAATGAGCCGCCAGGCAATACTTTCCGCATGGTCTTTTGGCGTAAACTCACCTGCTTCGGTTCCGCGCTGAATAATTTTCAGCGTCTCTTCATGCCACATACTCATCGTCAGCAGATATGCGCCTTTGATATCGCTATCGCTGTCGGCCAGCAGCTGCGCTTCGCGCCATAAACGAATATAGGGCTCAAGCTTGCCATCGTCGCTGCCCACCATGGAAAACAGGCGTTCCCGCCACGTGGCGTCGTCAGCGACCAGCGGCATGTCCAGCATTTCACGGATAAGGCGTACAAAGGTATGGGCTTTCAGCTCGCCTGCTGAAGTGAAATGGTGGTGCAGTTGACCGGCGGAGACGCCGGCTTCGGCGGCAATCTGGCGCACGGTCATGGCGCTGAATCCGCCTCTAAGCGCGACGCGCATGGCTGCCAGTACAATAACTTCCCGTCGCGCATCGCGATTTAAGTAGCTCATAGCCCCTGGTGACCCCCGTTTTTGGCCGATAGTAACAAAAAGTTGGACACTCGTTCAACATTGGGGCAGGATCGCCATCCTGGACACTTGTCCAATTTTCAACTTTGAGGAAAGGTAGTATGTCTCGGCAATGGTTGACGCTGATGGCGATTTTGCTGGTTTATATTCCGGTGGCGATTGATGCCACCGTTCTGCACGTGGCCGCGCCAACGCTTAGCGTAGCGCTGGGGACCAGCGGCAATGAGCTATTGTGGATTATTGATATTTACTCGTTGGTGATGGCCGGTATGGTGCTGCCGATGGGCGCGCTGGGCGATAAAATAGGCTTTAAACGCCTGCTACTGCTCGGCAGCGCTATTTTTGGCGCCGCCTCGCTGGCGGCGGCGTTTTCGCCGACGGCCGAAACGCTGATTGCGTCCCGTGCGCTACTGGCGGTAGGGGCAGCGATGATCGTCCCGGCGACGCTCGCCGGTATTCGCAGCACTTTTGCGCTGGCGCAACAGCGTAATATGGCCCTTGGCCTGTGGGCGGCGGTGGGTTCCGGCGGGGCGGCCTTTGGCCCACTGATCGGCGGCATGCTGCTGGAACATTTTTACTGGGGCTCGGTTTTCCTGATCAACGTGCCGATCGTGCTGCTGGTGATAGCGATTAACGCCAAAGTGGTGCCGCGTCAGCCCGCACGACGGGAACAGCCGCTGAATCTATTCCAGGCGCTAATCCTCATCGCCGCCATATTGATGCTGGTATTCAGCGCTAAAACGGCGCTTAAAGGGCAAATGGCGCTGTGGTTAACCGGGCTGGTGGCGGTTGCTGGCGCCGGTATGCTGTTCTGGTTCGTGCGCAAGCAGCTTATGGCGACGCGGCCCATGGTCGATATGCGACTGTTTACCCATCGCATTATTTTAAGCGGTGTGATGATGGCGATGACGGCGCTGATCACGCTGGTGGGCTTTGAACTTCTGATGGCGCAGGAGCTGCAGTTCGTGCATAGCAAAACGCCATTTGAGGCCGGGCTGTTTATGCTGCCGGTGATGGTGGCCAGCGGTTTTAGCGGGCCGATTGCCGGCATGTTGGTTTCGCGCCTGGGGCTGCGCGAGGTGGCAACCGGGGGAATGCTGCTCAGCGCGCTGAGCTTCCTCGGCCTGTCGATGACCGATTTCAGCACCCAGCAGTGGTTGGCCTGGGGACTGATGACGCTGCTGGGCTTTAGCGTCGCCAGCGCGCTGCTGGCTTCCAGCTCTGCCATTATGGCCGCAGCGCCGAAGGAGAAAGCGGCGGCGGCGGGAGCCATCGAAACTATGGCCTACGAGCTGGGGGCTGGTCTGGGCATCGCCCTGTTCGGTCTGATATTGACCCGCAGCTACACCTCATCGATTGTTTTGCCGTCGGGCGTTGACGGCGCAGCGGCGGCGCAGGCGTCCTCCTCCATCAGCGAGGCGATTAAGCTGGCGCAGTCGCTGCCGGCTATTCCAGCGCAAAACCTGCTCGAAGCGGCGAAGGCAGCGTTTATTCATTCGCACAGTATCGTGCTGGCGACGGCCGGTGTCCTGCTTCTGCTGCTGGCGGCTGGTATCTGGCGCAGTCTGGCCAGGGCGCCGGAGCTGAATTAACCCTTACAGCTGAAGAGAAAGCGCCATCGCCGCCCGCCGTAGCGGGGCGAGGGCTTTCTCCTTCAGCGCGGCGGCGTTGGTATAGCCTGCCGGAACGCCAACGTTAAGCGCCGCCACCACCTGACCGCTGCGGGAAAGCAGCGGTACCGCCAGCGAACATAATCCCACCTCAATTTGCCGGTCAGCGAGCGCGTAGCCCTGCATACGCACTCTGGCGATTTCCTGCCGTAAACCCGGCAGATCGCATAGCGTATACGGGGTATAGCGGATCAAGCTGGCTCGTGACAATGTCACTTCAAGCTGTTCTTCCGGCAACGCGCTAAGCAGCACGCGTCCCATCGACGTGGCCCACGCAGGCAGACGGCTACCGCGGCCGATATCTACGCTGAGCAGGTTATTCACCGCTGCTCTGGCAATATACAGGACGTTATCGCCGTCCAGCGTGGCGGCGGAGCAGGATTCTCCGAGGTTTTTACCCAGATTATCCAGGGCGCTCTGCGCGACTTTCGCCAGCGGCGTTCCGGCCAGGTAAGCGTGACCCACCGCCAGCACGCGGGGGAGTAGCTCATAGCTGCGGCCATCCGGGCTATGCACCATTCCCAGCGCGGCGAGGGTATAGAGGCAGCGGCGCACAGCCGCGCGGGAGATCTGCGTTTTTTGGCTAAGCTGGGAAATGGTCAGGCGCTGCCGCTGTGGGGTAAACGCGTTAAGGACTTCCAGCCCGCGCGCCAGGGACAGCATAAAGTTAGGGTCGTGTTCAGACTGGCGGACGCTGAGAGTATCTGGTTTTTTTTCGCTCATACACCCCTCTTTTACTGAAGATAAAGGTTCATGGGGCATCACTATATCGCGGGTGAAAAACGCGGCGATTCCTTGTGCTGTTTTTACCATGTCGATCACATTATTAACCCCAATTTAACAATCGCGTCGATAATCGCACAACATTTCGATTATCGCCGTTGACCGTCCCGACCGTACAGACCTATTGTCAACAGAATCGTTACCCCACGTTATGAACAGGGGTATGAAAAGTTATGTATTTCATCACCAGGAAAAAAAGATGACCGCGACCATTGAACGTATTGAAAGCTGGCTGGTAGATATCCCGACCATTCGACCGCACAAACTCTCCATGACCACGATGGGCTGTCAGACGCTGGCGATCGTCCGCATCACCCGTTCGGACGGGATTTGCGGTATTGGCGAAGCCACCACCATCGGTGGATTGAGCTACGGCGTGGAGAGCCCGGAAGCTATCGTTTCGGCAATTAACCATTACCTGATGCCGCTGCTGAAGGGCCAGCCTGCCGATAATCTCAATTCCCTGACCGCGCGAATGAACGGCGCGGTTAAAGGCAACACCTTTGCCAAATCGGCGATCGAAACCGCGCTGCTGGATGCGCAGGGAAAGGCGCTTGGCCTGCCGGTTTCCGCGCTGCTTGGCGGCGCGCTGACGACCTCGCTGCCGGTTCTCTGGACGCTGGCGAGCGGCGACACCGAGAAAGATATTGCCGAGGGGGAAAGGCTACTCGCGGAGCGTCGCCATCGGGCCTTTAAGCTAAAAATCGGCGCGCGCGAGCTGGCGACTGACCTGCGCCATACCCGCGCGATTGTTGAAGCCCTGGGCGATCGGGCCAGCATCCGCGTCGACGTGAATCAGGCGTGGGAAGCCACCGTCGCGGCAAAGGGCTGCCGCGAGCTGGCGGCGATGGGGGTCGATTTGATTGAACAGCCAGTTAGCGCTCAGGATAACACTACGCTGGTGCGCCTCAGCCATCACATCGGCACGGCTATTCTGGCCGATGAAGCGGTAGCGACCCATTACGAAGGCTATCGCCTGGCGCAGCAGGGATTCAGCGGGGCCTATGCGCTGAAGATTGCCAAAGCGGGCGGGCCAAACAGCGTGCTGGCGCTGGCGAAGGTGGCGCAAGCGGCGGGAATTGAGCTTTACGGCGGCACGATGCTTGAGGGGACCGTTGGCACCCTGGCCTCGCTGCACGCCTGGTCGACGCTCCCCCTACAGTGGGGCAGCGAGATGTTTGGCCCGTTATTGCTGAAGGACGATATTGTCAGCGTGCCGCTCACGTTCGCCGAAGGCGAAGTGACGCTACCGCAAACGCCGGGTCTTGGCGCTGAACTGGATGAAGACAAACTGCGCTTCTATAGCCGCAAAGGATAATGGAGGATTTTTATGCTATTTAAAGTCGATATGACCGTGAATATTCCGCTGGGGTTTCCTGCCGACGAAATTGAGGAAATTAAGCAGCGAGAAAAAAAGTATTCACAACAACTTCAGCGTGAAGGTAAATGGCGACATATCTGGCGCGTCGCCGGACTTTACGCCAATGTCAGTATTTTCGATGTAAAAGATGCTGAAGAGCTGCATCAAATTTTAATGGCTCTACCGTTATATCCCTTTATGCAAATTCGCGTGGAGGCGCTCTGTCGTCATCCCTCCTCGATTCGCGAAGACGACCGTTAATAAAAATAATAACTAACCTCGCGCCGAAACTATTCGGCGAATATCCTACAACGATAAGTGAGAAATATTATGAGTAATGCATTCGTACAACAAGATGCTGTGCAACATTTATTGCGTGAAAGTGCAGGTTTAAATGCAACCGGCGGCGACGAACGTTTTAAAACGATTGTTCATCGTCTGCTGGAAAACATCTGCACGCTGATTGATGACTATAATGTCACTGAAGAAGAGTTCTGGCATGCGGTGAATTATCTGCATGAATTAGGCGGCCGCCAGGAAGCGGCACTGCTGGCGGCGGGCCTCGGCCTTGAACACTTCCTCGACCTGCGCCAGGACGCTATTGATGCCGCAGCGCAGCGGGAAACCGGCACTCCTCGTACTATTGAAGGCCCGCTGTACGTGGCGAATGCGCCGCTGGCAGACGGGCATACCCGCATGGATGATGGTAAAGATGCGGGGGAGGTGATGTGGCTTTATGGCCAGGTTCGCGACACCCAGGGCCACCCGATAGCCAACGCTATCGTTGATATCTGGCATGCCAATACCCTCGGGAACTACTCTTTCTTCGATCAAAGCCAGAGTGAATATAATCTTCGCCGCCGCATTCGCACCGGCGCCGATGGCTGCTATAGCGTGCGCAGCATTATGCCATCCGGCTACGGTTGCCCGCCGGATGGGCCAACGCAAAAACTCCTTGACCTGTTGGGGCGTCACGGTAACCGTCCGGCGCATATCCATTTCTTCGTTTCCGCGCCGGGTCATAAACATTTGACCAGCCAAATCAATCTCAACGGCGACAAATACCTGTGGGATGATTTCGCGTTCGCTACCCGCGACGGCCTGATTGCCGATCCGGTAAAAGTCAGCGACCGCGAGCTTATTCAGCAGCGTGAGCTGGAAGGCGAACATACTGAAGTGCGCTTTGATTTTACCCTGTGCAAAGCACTTAACGCCGATGAAGAACACCGCGGTACGCGCCTGCGCGCGCAGGAGTAGCGCGCGGCGTTAATTCTCTTCTCCGGCCAGGTCGTGGCCGGAGAATAAAGCGAAATTCCGACCTCACAGTTTTCTATTCCTGAATTATGCAGGAGGGCCGACTCATGCAAAAAATGTTCACCACATTAAAAGATAAAATCACCAATGCATTAATTGTCGATCGTGAAAAGCATATTTATCGCTGCCATCGCTCAATATTTACCGATCCGCAGCTATTTGATTTTGAAATGAAGCATGTTTTTGAAGGAAATTGGTTGTTCCTTGCTCATGAAAGCCAGATTGCGCAGCCTGGGGATTATTACACCCTGACTCTTGGGCGCCAGCCGGTAATAATAACTCGCGACAAAAAGAATGAACTGCATGCGCTAATTAACAGCTGCGCCCACCGCGGGGCGATGCTGTGTCGCCGTAAAACCGGTAATAAAAGTTCCTTTACCTGTCCATTTCACGGCTGGACATTCAGTAATAACGGCAAGCTTTTAAAAGCCAAAGATGAAAGTACCGGCGGTTACCCGGAGACTTTCAAGCATGAAGGCTCCCACGATTTAAAGAAACTGCCGAGGTTTCAATCGTATCGCGGCTTCCTTTTCGGCAGCCTGAATGCCGATGTACAGCCGCTGGAGGCGTACCTGGGCGAAACCTGCAAAATTATCGACCTGATCGTTGACCAGGCGCCGGAAGGGCTGGAGGTGCTTAACGGATCATCGAGCTACGTTTATGAAGGCAACTGGAAGCTGGGGGCGGAAAACGGTGCTGACGGCTATCACGTTAGCGTGGTCCACTGGAACTACGCTTCCACCATGTCGCGCCGCAACTACGAAGCGGAAGGGACGCACGCGGTAGACGCAAACGGCTGGTCGAAAAGCGTCGGCGGCGGTTACGGCTTTGACAATGGACATATGCTGTTGTGGACCCGGGTGCTGAACCCGGAAGTGCGGCCGGTCTACGAACATCGTGAACGGCTGCAGGCGGAATTCGGCCAGTCCCGCGCCGAGCAGATGGTCAACGAAACGCGCAACCTGTGCCTCTATCCAAACGTCTATCTGATGGATCAGTTTTCGACGCAGATCCGCGTGATACGCCCCATCGCGGTGGATAAAACCGAAGTCACCATCTGGTGCTTCGCGCCGAAGGGCGAATCTGACCAGGCGCGGGCGCTGCGTATTCGCCAGTATGAGGATTTCTTCAACGTTAGCGGCATGGGAACGCCTGACGATCTGGAAGAGTTCAGCGCCTGCCAGCGCGGCTATCTCGGTGAGAATCTGGCATGGAGCGACCTCAGCCGCGGGGCGCTGCACTGGGTCGATGGCCCTGACGAACACGCTCTTCAGGCGGGCTTCAGGCCGCAGCTAAGCGGGATGAAATCGGAAGATGAAGCTTTGTATATCGCCCACCATCATCACTGGCAAAACGTGATGCTGGCGGCGCTGGAAAAAGAGCAGCAGCGCTACGAGCAATCGATCACGCAACGCGTGGAGGTGGTCTGATGCTGACTCTCGAACAGGTTCGCCAGTTTCTCTATTACGAAGCCCGCCTGCTTGACGATCGTCAGTGGGATGATTGGCTGAACTGCTACAGTCCACAGGTGGTGTACTGGATGCCCGCCTGGGGAGATGACGACAAGCTTACCCGCGACCCTCAGCGCGAAATTTCGCTGATTTACTACCCGAACCGCGATGGCCTCGAAGACCGGGTATACCGCATCAAAACGGAACGCTCTGGGGCCAGCACGCCGGAACCGCGCACCACTCATATGATCGGCAACGTTGAGCTGCTTGGCGAAACCGAACAGGGGATGGAGGTGCGCTACAACTGGGTCACCTACTGCCATCGCTATCAGCAGACGGATACCTGGTTTGGCTCTACCTGCTGCACGCTGAGTGAGAACGCCGGCAAACCGCAGATTATCCGTAAAACCGTGCGCCTGAATAACGATTACATCCGTCAGGTAATTGACGTTTACCACATTTAAGAGGCGTTTATGACCTTTAATATTGCTCTCAATTTTGAAGACGGCATCACCCGCTTTATTCAATGTCACGCCGGAGAGAAAGTACTCGATGCCGCCTATCGTCAGCAGGTTAATCTGCCGATGGATTGTTCGGACGGCGTTTGCGGCACCTGCAAGTGCCGCTGCGTCAGCGGCGAATATGGTCTGGGCGATGAGTATCTTGAAGAGGCGCTCAGCGAAGACGAAGCCGCAGAGCGCCAGGTGCTGACCTGTCAGATGGTGCCATCCAGCGATTGCGTCATTGATGTACCGGCGGCGGCAGCCCAGTGCAAGACCGCGCTGGCAAGCCTGGGGGCGACGGTGAAAGCGGTCAATCTCCTGTCTGACACCGCCATTGAGCTGGCGATCGTGCTGGATGAGCCGCTGGACTTCCTGGCGGGTCAGTACATCAATATTCAGGTCCCCGGCAAGCCGCAGGTGCGCGCCTATTCGTTTAGCTCTCTACCGGGCTCGCGTGAGGGGAGCTTTCTGATCCGTAACGTGCCCGGCGGCTTGATGAGTCAGTGGCTGACGCAGCGGGCCAGTCCCGGCGATCGTCTGACGCTAAGCGGTCCGATGGGCAACTTTTATCTGCGCGGCGGCGAGCGTCCGCTGTTGCTGTTGGCGGGGGGCACCGGCTTAGCGCCGCTGCTCTCGATACTGCAAACGCTGGCTATGCAACGCAGCGCCCGGCCCGTCACCTTGCTCTATGGTGTGACCCGCGACAGCGACCTGGTGAAAACTGATGCGCTTGAAGCATTTACCGGCCAGCTTCCCGCTTATCGCTGGCTGCCGGTGGTTGCCGATGCGCAAAGCCAATGCCCGCAGCGCGGTTTTGTGACCGACCATCTTAATGACGCAATACTCAACGATGGCGATGTGGATATCTATCTGTGCGGGCCACCGCCGATGGTCAATGCGGTATCCACGGCGCTGCGCGAGAGAGGCATTTCGCCGGCGGGGTTCTGGTATGAAAAATTCATCGCTAGCCAGAGTGCGGCGGCATAAGGAGCAACGATGCGATTTAACCATAAAGTCGTGGCCATTACCGGCGCCGCGCAGGGGATTGGCCGACAGACCGCAGAGCAAGCGGCGCGTGAGGGTGCGCGGCTGCTATTGATTGACCGATCTCGCTATGTTCACGAACTGGCGGCGGCGCTGAACGCCGCCGGTTGCCAGGCGCTGGCGCTGGAAGCCGATCTTGAACAATGGGAAAGTACCGAGCGGGCATTCGCCAACGGCGTGGCCCATTTTGGCCACCTGGATGTATTGATTAACAATGTCGGCGGCACCATCTGGGCGCGGCCGTTTGCGGAATATCAGCCGGATCAGATAGAGAAGGAGATTCGCCGCTCGCTGTTTCCGACCCTGTGGGGCTGTCGGGCTGCGCTACCGTGGATGCTGAAGCAGGGCAAGGGCAGTATCGTTAATATTTCGTCGGTGGCAACGGCGGGCGTGAACCGGGTGCCTTATTCCGCAGCGAAAGGCGGCGTTAATGCGTTGACCCGTTCGCTAGCCCTGGAATATAGCGCAAACGGGATCCGCATTAACGCCGTGGCGCCGGGGGGCACCGAGGCGCCTGCGCGCCGGACGCCGCGGAATGAGGAGCTGCCGTCGGCGCAGGAGCAGACGTGGTATCAGCAGGTGGTCGATCAGACGGTGGCGAGCAGCCTGATGCATCGCTACGGTACGCTGGCGGAACAGGCCAATGCCATCCTGTTTCTCGCCAGCGATGAGGCCAGCTACATCACCGGCGTGACGCTGCCGGTCGCCGGCGGCGACCTCGGTTAGCGCCGGGTCGCCTGCCAGCAGAGCAGGGAGCCGGCGCACACCATGCCGGCGCCCTGCCAGAACGACCACGAGAGCGCGGCGCTGAGCAGTACCGCCGCCAGCGCGGAGGAGAGCACCGGCGTAAAGTAGGAGGCGGCGGCTAACAGGCTGACGTTGCCGTGCAGGATGCCGACGTTCCACGCCGCATAGCCCAGGCCCAGGGCAATGGACAGCGCGATCAGTTTGACTATTACCGGCCAGCTAAAGACCATGGGCGGCTGTTCGCTGAACAGAAACTTTAGCCACAGGGTCAGGGCGGTAAGCAGAACAAACAGAGTGATGCCGTTTTTGCCTTGTGCATATTTAGCGGTGACCGTGCAGTAGGCCGCCCAGATAAATGCGCCGACGAACGCCAGAATATAGCTCAGCGGGCTGGAAACCACGTTGCTGATAATTTCGTCAATGTTCAGGCCATGCTCACCGCCTAATACCCAGGTGACGCCGAATAAAGCCAGCAATAACCCCGGGATAACCAGCCAGCTGCTTTTTTGATTGTTAAAGACAATGGCAAATAAAATCGTCAGGCTGGGCCACAGATAATTGACCATGCCCACTTCAATCGCCTGCTGGCGGGTTCCGGCTAGCCCGACCGACAGCGCGAGGCATATTTCATAACTGACAAACAGCACGCTGCCTGCCAGCAAATAAGGGCGGGGGATCTGACGTATTTGCGGAAAACCGACGGTAAAGATGAGCAAAAGGCCGCTCAGGCTGTAGATCATCGCCGCGCCGCCTACCGGACCAAGCCCTTCGCTTACGCCACGAATCAGCCCGACCATGGTGCTCCAGAGGACGATGGCGGCGAATCCAATTAGCGTGGCTTTTTTCTTCTCCATATTTAACCTGATGTTGGTTCAAACGCAGTCGGCTTTTATAACACTTTTTTTTCGCCCTCGGGGGATATTTTCCACAGCGCTTAATCCTAATGGAGTAATGAAATTCGGCGCGGCTGACTATTAAGGGGGCATGGGTCCAGGACATTGATTTGACGCAAATAAAACAGGGTTATTGCTGTTAATTTCCACTCCCGCAATGAATAGACATCCCGCATGGAGGGGAACAATGGACGTCAGCCGCAGAAAGTTTTTTAAAATCTGCGCAGGCGGTATGGCCGGAACAACAGCCGCTGCATTGGGTTTTGCGCCCAAAATGGCCCTGGCTCAGGCGCGTAATTACAAATTGCTGCGCGCCAAAGAGATCCGCAACACCTGCACATACTGCTCCGTGGGCTGCGGGCTATTAATGTATAGCCTGGGCGACGGCGCGAAAAACGCGAAAGAAGCGATTTATCACATTGAAGGGGATCCGGACCATCCGGTGAGCCGCGGCGCGCTGTGCCCGAAAGGCGCAGGGCTGCTGGACTATGTCCATAGCGACAACCGTCTGCGCTATCCGCAATACCGCGCGCCGGGTTCGGATAAATGGCAGCGCATCTCCTGGGATGAAGCATTTACCCGTATCGCTAAATTGATGAAAGCCGACCGTGATGCCAACTTTATTGAGAAAAACGAGCAGGGCGTGACGGTTAACCGCTGGCTGTCCACCGGGATGCTGTGCGCGTCGGCGGCCAGCAATGAGACCGGCATGCTAACGCAAAAATTTGTGCGCTCGCTCGGCATGCTGGCGGTAGATAACCAGGCGCGCGTCTGACACGGACCAACGGTAGCAAGTCTTGCTCCAACATTTGGTCGCGGTGCGATGACCAACCACTGGGTTGATATTAAAAACGCCAATGTCGTGGTGGTGATGGGCGGTAACGCCGCCGAAGCCCATCCGGTGGGATTCCGCTGGGCGATGGAGGCAAAAAACAACAATGATGCGACGCTGATTGTCGTTGACCCGCGCTTTACGCGTACGGCGTCGGTGGCCGATATTTATGCGCCGATCCGTTCCGGTACCGACATTACCTTCCTGTCGGGCGTGCTGCTGTACCTGATCGAAAATAACAAAATCAATGCCGAGTACGTTAAACACTATACCAACGCCAACCTGCTGGTGCGCGACGATTTTGCCTTCGAAGATGGCCTGTTCAGCGGCTACGATGCCGAAAAGCGTCAGTACGATAAGTCTTCGTGGAACTATCAGTTCGACGAAAATGGCTTCGCGATGCGCGATGAAACGCTGCAGCATCCGCGCTGCGTATGGAACCTGCTGAAGCAGCACGTTTCGCGCTATACGCCGGAGGTGGTGGAGAACATCTGCGGTACGCCAAAAGCGGACTTCCTGAAAGTGTGCGAAGTGCTGGCCTCAACCAGCGCCACGGACCGGACCACCACTTTCCTCTATGCGCTGGGCTGGACGCAGCATACCGTCGGCGCGCAGAACATCCGCACCATGGCGATGATTCAACTGCTGCTCGGCAATATGGGGATGGCGGGAGGCGGGGTCAACGCGCTGCGCGGCCACTCCAATATCCAGGGGTTAACCGATTTAGGCCTGCTTTCGACCAGCCTGCCGGGCTACCTGACGCTGCCGTCGGAACAGCAGGTTGATCTGCAAAGCTATCTCGCTGCCAATACGCCGAAGGCGACGCTGCCCGAACAGGTGAACTACTGGAGCAACTATCCGAAGTTCTTCGTCAGCCTGATGAAATCTTTCTACGGCGACGCGGCGCAAAAAGAGAACGACTGGGGCTTCCACTGGCTGCCGAAATGGGACCAGGCTTATGACGTTATCAAGTATTTCAATATGATGGATAACGGCAACGTCACGGGCTATATCTGCCAGGGATTCAATCCGGTGGCGTCCTTCCCGGACAAAAACAAGGTGGTCCGCAGCCTGAGCAAGCTGAAGTACATGGTGGTTATCGACCCGCTGGTGACCGAAACCTCGACCTTCTGGCAAAACCACGGCGAGTCGAACGATGTTGACCCGGCAGCGATTCAGACCGAGGTCTTCCGCCTGCCGTCCACCTGCTTTGCCGAAGAGGATGGTTCCATCGCCAACTCCGGGCGCTGGCTACAGTGGCACTGGAAGGGCCAGGATGCGCCGGGCGAAGCGCGCAACGACGGCGAAATTCTGGCCGGGATTTACCACCGCCTGCGCGAGATGTATCGCACCGAGGGCGGCAAAGGCGTCGAGCCGCTGCTGAAGATGGGGTGGCACTACAAGCAGCCGGATCGTCCGGAATCAGAAGAGGTCGCGAAAGAGAACAACGGCTACGCGCTGGCGGATCTCTACGACGCTAACGGCGCGCCGCTGGCGAAGAAAGGCCAGCTGTTGAACAGCTTCGCACTGCTGCGCGATGACGGTACCACCGCGTCGTCTTGTTGGATCTATACCGGCAGCTGGACCGAGCAGGGCAATCAGATGGCCAACCGCGATAACGCCGACCCGTCAGGTCTTGGCAATACGCTCGGCTGGGCATGGGCGTGGCCGCTCAACCGGCGCGTGCTGTACAACCGCGCGTCGGCGGATATGAACGGCAAGCCGTGGGATGCGAAGCGAATGCTGATCCAGTGGAACGGCAGCAAGTGGGTTGGCAACGATATTCCGGACTTCAATACCGCGCCTCCGGGCAGCAAAACCGGGCCGTTTATTATGCAGCCGGAAGGTCTGGGGCGTCTGTTTGCCCTGAATAAGCTGGCGGAAGGTCCGTTCCCGGAACACTACGAACCGATGGAAACGCCGCTTGGTACCAATCCGCTGCACCCGAGCGTGGTCTCCAGCCCGGTGGTACGCCTGTATGAAGAAGATGCCCTGCGTTTAGGTAAGAAGGACAAATTCCCGTACGTCGGCACCACCTATCGTCTGACCGAGCATTTTCATACCTGGACCAAGCATGCGCGGCTCAATGCGATTGCGCAGCCGGAGCAGTTTGTCGAAATCAGCGAAGGCCTGGCGAAAGCGAAAGGGATCGCCAATGGCGATCGGGTGACGGTCAGCAGCATGCGCGGCTTTATTCGCGCGGTGGCGGTGGTGACGCGTCGTCTGCAAACGCTCAACGTCAACGGTCAGCAGGTGGAAACCGTCGGTATTCCGCTGCACTGGGGTTTTGAAGGTGTGGCCCGCAAAGGTTACATCGCCAATACCCTGACGCCGAACGTCGGGGATTCCAACTCGCAGACGCCGGAATATAAGGCGTTTCTGGTCAACATCGAGAAAGCGTAAGGAGCGAAGCAATGGCGATGGAAACCCAGGACATTATTAAACGCTCCGCCACCAATCCGATCACCCCCGCGCCGCGCGCGCGGGATTTTAAGGCGGAAGTGGCAAAGCTGATTGATGTCTCCTCCTGCGTAGGCTGCAAAGCCTGCCAGGTGGCCTGTTCCGAGTGGAATGATATCCGCGATGAAGTCGGGCACTGCGTCGGGGTTTACGACAATCCCGCCGATCTGAGCGCCAAATCCTGGACGGTAATGCGCTTTAGCGAAACCGAGCAGAACGGCAAGCTGGAGTGGCTGATTCGCAAAGACGGCTGTATGCACTGTGAGGATCCGGGCTGCCTGAAGGCGTGCCCGTCCGCCGGAGCGATTATTCAGTACGCAAACGGCATCGTCGACTTTCAGCAGGAAAACTGCATCGGCTGCGGTTACTGCATTGCCGGATGCCCTTTTAACGTCCCGCGCCTCAATAAAGAGGATAACCGGGTCTATAAGTGCACGCTGTGCGTCGATCGGGTCAGCGTTGGCCAGGAACCGGCCTGCGTGAAAACCTGCCCAACCGGCGCGATTCACTTCGGCAGCAAGCAAGAGATGCTGGAAGTGGCCAACGAGCGTGTGGAAAAACTGAAGAAACGCGGCTATTCCCATGCCGGGGTGTATAACCCGCCTGGCGTCGGCGGCACCCACGTGATGTACGTGCTGCATCATGCGGACCAGCCGGAGCTGTACCATAACCTGCCGAAGGAGCCGCAGATAGATACCTCAATAAATCTGTGGAAAGGCGCGCTGAAACCGCTCTCCGCCATTGGCTTTATCGCCACCTTTGCCGGGCTGATCTATCACTACATCGGGATTGGGCCGAACAAGGAAGCGGATGACGATGAGGAGGAGCATGATGAGTAAATCGAAAATGATTGTGCGCACGAAGTTTATTGACCGCGCCTGTCACTGGACGGTGGTCATCTGCTTTTTCCTGGTGGCGCTGTCGGGGATCTCGTTTTTCTTCCCGACGCTGCAGTGGCTGACCGAAACCTTCGGTACCCCGCAGATGGGGCGTATTCTGCATCCGTTCTTCGGGGTTCTGATTTTCGTGGCCCTGATGTTTATGTTCGTGCGCTTTGTCCACCATAATATTCCCGACAAACAGGATATTCCCTGGCTGAAAGGGATTATCGAGGTGCTTAAGGGCAATGAGCATAAAGTGGCGCGGGTAGGGAAATACAACGCTGGCCAGAAAATGATGTTCTGGACGATCATGAGCATGATATTTGTGCTGCTGGTCACCGGGGTGATTATCTGGCGGCCTTATTTTGCCCACTATTTCCCGATTCAGGTTATTCGCTATAGTCTGCTGATTCACGCAACGTCGGCCATTATTCTTATCCATGCGATTCTGATCCATATGTATATGGCATTCTGGGTTAAAGGATCGATTAAAGGCATGATTGAAGGGAAGGTGAGCCGACGCTGGGCGAAGAAGCATCATCCGCGCTGGTATCGCGACGTGGAGCGCCTGGAAGCGAAAAGGGAAAATCGCGAAGGGCTGAAGTAAGTCTTAACGTATGACCCGTTCCGGTTAATGCCGGAACGGGGGTTAATATCCTCAGGGGCACCAATTAGCTCACCTCTGACAGCGGTGAAACATTGTCTCATTTATTTATGTCCGGGCGCGCGCTCTGACGGGCTCTCTTTTTCTGACGACAGATATTTTCCTTTTTTCCATTAAGCCAGTTGGGTCGCTGTTTCAACGTAGCGCTATTAACGTCATTATTCGTTGTCTCTATAAAAACGCTATCGTTTAGGCGGATCCTTGCGGATTTTGCGCGGCGGCTTCCACAGAAAAGAAAATCACTGAAATTAATATTGTGGGTTGTCTTTACGCAGCGATAAAGAGTAAGCTGTATACGGTTCAAGGAAGTCCGGGTTATATTTGAGTAAAAAATGGAAGATGCTAAATTAATAAAAATCATGCATGAAAGTGGCTTTACAGATAAGCAGATCGACAAGTTAACGGCGAGATATAAGACGCTTTTATACTGTGCCGTTGACGAAGCGGCATCGCGCTTGCCCAGGGCAATATTTGTCCATGTATTCGTTCTTTTAATTATCGGGACCGGCATCCTGAAAGCGGTCCATGAAGGGACCTGGCATCCTGCGCAACTCATTATTTTCGCGCTACCGCTGGTCGTCGCCTGTGGGGTATCGCATCACTTCGCTCCGCTAAGTGAGGTATACAAAGCAGCAAAGGTGATGAAAAAGATCAAACATCAGCAGGTTCACTAATTCACTCGCGGATGAAGCGTTAACGGCGACTGACTGCCCGAGGCAATAAAATCATGAAAGCAATGCTTCGCTATTTTTTAAAGGATATTTATGACGGCATTCGCACTCACGTAATATTAATCTGCGCAATAGTACTTACAGGGCTTATTTACCGGGTTTTCGATTTTGACGTTTGGTTCACGCCTGTCGTTGTCATTGTTATATGGGTTGCCCATTGGGTATTAAGCCAATTCAGGATTTAATGATTGCTGTTTTTATGAACGTTCGATATGAAGTAATCACGCTGTTTTATGGATAAACAGGTTACGGAAGGTTTTAAACTGGTTTACCGCCAGAGAATGCATAATAATGCGACCGGTAAAATCCATAACAAGTGATTAGATGTATGAAAAAGACTATTTTTTCGTTAGCGCTTGGCACTTTTGGTCTCGGAATGGCGGAATTTGGCATCATGGGGGTATTACCTGAAATTGCCCGTGATGTCGGCATATCCATTCCTGCCGCAGGCAACATGATTTCATATTATGCGTCCGGCGTCGTGATCGGCGCGCCGGTGATGGCGATATTCTCCAGCCGCTTTTCACTAAAATCAGTGATGCTGTTTCTCGTAGCGCTATGCATTATAGGCAACGCCATCTTCACGTTCTCTTCCAGCTACTCGATGCTGGCGCTGGGGCGCCTCATCTCCGGGTTTCCGCACGGCGCATTCTTTGGCGTGGGCGCGATCATTCTGTCGAAAATTGCGCCGCCAGGCAAGGTTACCGCAGCGGTGGCGGGGATGATCGCTGGGATGACCGTCGCCAACCTGCTGGGGGTACCGGGAGGAACCTGGCTTGGCCATCAGTTCAGCTGGCGCTATACCTTCCTGGCGATTGCGGTCTTTGACGTCGCGGTGCTGGTGTCCATCGCCTGGTGGGTGCCGACGTTATTTGATAAATCAACCACGCGCTTGCGCTCGCAATTTCATTTTTTAACCTCACCTGCGCCGTGGTTAATTTTTGCCGCCACCCTGTTCGGCAATGCCGGCGTCTTCGCGTGGTTTAGCTATATTAAGCCGTTTATGATCAACGTCTCCGGCTTCGGTGAAAGCGCCATCATAATGATTATGATGCTGGTGGGCCTGGGGATGGTTCTGGGGAATTTATTTAGCGGTAAAGTTTCCGCGCGCTACAGTCCGTTACGTATTGCCGCCGTGACGGATGGCGTTATCGTTTTGACCTTATTACTCCTGTTCCTGCTGGGGGAGAATAAAACCGCCTCACTAACCCTGGCGTTTATCTGCTGCGCGGCGCTGTTTGCCCTGTCGGCGCCGCTGCAAATCATGCTGCTGCAAAATGCCAAAGGCGGCGAGATGCTGGGCGCGGCGGGCGGCCAGATCGCCTTTAATCTTGGAAGCGCCATCGGGGCGCTGTTCGGCGGGATGATGATTACGGCCGGCCTTGGCTGGCGTTCCGTTGCCTTACCGGCCGCGCTGCTTTCGTTTCTTGCGCTCAGTTCACTGCTGATTTATGCCCGCTTTCAGCAGCGTTCTGTCTGACGAAATCCGCAGGCGGCTAATCCTGCCACGGCTCCCCGAGGGTCAGCATTAACCGGTTGGCCCAGGCGAAGAAGGCTGCCGATTGCAGCAGATCCAGTTGGGCAAGGGTATCCAGCTGTTGCTGCTCGACGGTCGCAAGGTGGCTCGCGGCCAGGGCGGGAGGGGTAACGGAAATCGCTGCGGCAAAATCAATGAGCGCCTGCCAGCGCGGCGTCTGCCCATCGCTCAGCTTCTCTCCCGGGGTCACCGCCAGCAGGGTCTCTACCGCCGTTTCATCTTTCGCTAACTGCGCGGCCTTGCGAGCATGCACCGAGGCGCAATAAATACAACCGTTGATTTTACTCGCTACCGTCGCCGCCAGCTCGCGTTCGGCGCGCGGCAGGCCGCCGGGAGTATAAAAAATCCCTTTATCGGTTAACGTACGCTGCTCCAGCACCGGCTGGTTGCGCGCCAGCAGGCGGAAGTAGGGCGAGTCGCCGTGGCCGAATTTCGCCAGCAGCGCCTGCTCATCCGGGGTAAATTCCGCCAGCGGTTTAGCCGCCAGCCAGGGTTCCCAGTGCAGTTCATCGCGGGTGAAGCGCACCGGCGCGCGTTTACCGCTGAGGGTTTGCGGTGAGGTATGCCAGAATCCGGCTACGACCGGGGTCCCGGCAACCGGGGCGTTTTTACCGTTGAGCAGGCGTAGACCGTTCAGCAGACGACTCTGGAAGCTGACAAACGCAATCAGCTGGGCCAGCGTCACGATAGCGCGCGGGCTCCATCCGGCGCGGGTTAATGCCTCCAGAGACGAAGGCGTGGCTTCTACCGGCGCGAAGGTCAACAGCCGGGCAAAGGCCTGCGCCGGAACCAGCCGCGGCGAGGTCGGATCGGCAATCCCAAACCCGGCATAGTGGGCGGCCAGCGCATCACTCTCATGCAGCTTCGCTACCCTGGCGGCAACGGCAAAACGTTCGTCGAGCGGAAAGTCGTTATCCTGCTGACCGAACAGCGCTTCATAGCTTCCCTGAGCATGATGGGTGGCCGCCTCGCGCACGGCTCTCGCCGCCGCTAAGGCGGAATCGGGGGCAATTTCTGCCAGTTCGGCCAATATATCCTGACTGAGCGTCATGGTGACTCCTTATCGTATCTGCGGGACAATATGCTGAGCGATCAGCTCAATGGAACGAAGCGTGTCGCGGTGCGAGGGTTCAACGGAGTGCACCTGGAACGAAATATCGGTTACCCGCCGCAGGACGCTATCGCGCCCCAGCGAAGCGGCGACGTGCTGCGGGTCGCCAACGTGCGCGTCAAGCTGCGGCAAAAAATCAGTGACAGTGTCACCAATAATATGATGACCTGCGGCGCGATGCTGGGCCGCCTGCTGGCGCAGACCGGGTTCTGCGACCTGCAGCGCATACTGCTGGCTATCGGCGACAAAGGCCGTCCGCGAGGCGAGGATCCGTGGCTCGACGCCCGGCGGCAGCGCGGCGAGATAGGCGTCAATAATCGGATTCTGGATAGCGTCCAGCGGCAGCGTGGGCTGCCCTGAAGGACGCGGCTGGGTACGCGAAAGCATCAGGCCGTGTCCGGCCTGAGCCGCGCGCACCGCGCCCTCAACGGAAAAGGTGGCAATCCAGATACGCTCCGCCAACTGCGGTGCCTGGGGATAAAGATGATTATCCGGATGCGAAAGTGAATCTCCGCGCCAGGCGCTTTGAATCAGATGCAGGTGTTCGGCAAAGACTGCGCTGCGCTGGTCGATGGTCAATCCAAAGGGTAAAAACGAGGTCGGCGTGCCGCCAGACCCGAAGCCCACCTCCAGTCGTCCATCGGCGAGCAGATCCAGCACCGCCGCATCCTCGGCAACCCGCAGCGGGTTTTCCATCGGCAGGGTGATAATGGCGGTTCCCAGGCGAATGCGCTCCGTATGCGCTGCCGCGTGGGCGAGAAAGACCAGCGGCGACGGCAGGCCGCCTTCGTGCTCATGAAAATGGTGCTGAGCGACCCAGGCGCTGTCGAAACCCAGTCGTTCGGCGTGGCGAATTTGTTCGGTAGCCAGCCGATAGCGCTCACCTGGCGCGACGTGGTCCAGCAGGCGAGTGAAAAAACCCAGTCGTTTACGCGTCATGCGACCTCCTTGTTCGAGGGGGAAAAGTGGGGAATAGCGGCAATAAGCTCGCGGGTATACTCATGCTGCGGAGCGCTGAACAGTCGGCCCACATCGCCATGTTCAATAACCTGGCCCGCCCGCAGTACCGTCACGCTGTGGGCGATACGGCGAACCGTCGCCAAATCGTGGGTGATAAACAGATAGGTCAATCCCAGCTGTTGCTGCAACTGCTGCAGCAAGGCGAGAATTTGCGCCTGGACGGTAACGTCCAGCGCCGAAGTCGCTTCATCGAGGACAAGGATCGTCGGTTCAAGGATTAGGGCGCGGGCGATAGCCACCCGCTGCCGCTGCCCGCCGGATAGCTCACGGGCGGTTCGCGACAGCAGCTCCGGAGCGAGCGCCACGCGAGCGGCGACCGTTTCGACGCGCTGGCGTCGTATTCCGGCGCTGAAGCGGTCGAAGTTCTTTAACGGCTCTTCAATGATTTCAAACAGCGTTTGCCGTGGGTCAAGAGAGGCAAAGGGGTTCTGATAGACAAACTGAATTTTACGCCGTAGCTGGCGGAGCGCCTCCCGACTGAGATGCCCGGCATCAATACCATCGATGGCAATCTGGCCGCTATCCGCCTTTTCGAATCCCAGCAGGATCCGCGCAAGTGTCGTTTTGCCGGAACCGGACTCACCAACCAGCGCGTGCGTGCAGCCGCGCTTAACCTCAAAACTCACGGCGTCCAGCGCCTGCAAATGCGCCCGGCCTAATGAGAAGCGCTTGCTGATGTCGTCGACGCGAATCGCCGGCGTAGCCAGTACGCGACCGCCGGCGGGAGCCATGGTCAGCGCCGGGCCGTGAAGATCGCTGAGCAGCTGGCGAGTATAGGCATGCTGCGGCGTCCGTACCACATCGCGGGTCGCGCCTTGCTCCTGAATTTCGCCATGACGAAAGACCAGCAGGCGGTCGGCACGTTCGGCTGCCAGCGCCAGATCGTGAGTGACGAACAGCACCGCCGTGCCGGACTCCCGGCGCAGGGTATCCAGCAGATCGAGGATCCGCTTCTGTACCGTCACGTCAAGGGCGCTGGTTGGCTCATCAGCAATGATTAAATCCGGTTTCAGAGCGATGGCGATGGCAATCAGCACTCGTTGCTTCATGCCGCCTGAAAGCTGGTGCGGATATTGATCGAAGCGCTGCTCCGGGTGGCTCAGTCCAACCTTCGCCAGCAGCGCCAGTACCTGCGTTTTACGTTCCGCGGCGCTGCGTTTCTGATGGAGGCGCAGAATTTCACCTACCTGCGCGCCGATGGTTTTCACCGGATTGAGGGAGTTGCCTGGATCCTGGGGCACCAGGCTAATTCGCGCGCCGCGCAGGCCGTCGAGGCGTTTACCTGACCAGCCGCTAATGTCTTCACCGTTAATACTGATGCGCCCGCTGTCGCGCCGGGCATTCTCCGCCAGCAGACCCATTATCGCCTGGGCGGTAGTGGTTTTGCCCGAGCCGGATTCGCCGACGAACGCCAGCATTTCGCCGCGTTTTACCTGAAAACTGACGTTATGCACGACTTCACGCCATTCACTCTGCGAACGATAGCTGATGCGTAGGTTTTCTACGGTTAAAACATTCATCGGCGTTCTCCGCTAAATTGACGGCTAATACGATTGGCGGCAAGCACGACCGCAATCACCGCCATACCGGGAAGGGTTGTTAGCCACCAGGCGGTGGAGAGGTAGTTACGGCCTTCGGCGATCAGTAATCCCCACTCTGGTACCGGCGGCGGCGTGCCGTAGCCGAGAAAACTCAGGGTTGAGAGCGCCAGAACGGCCTGGCCGAACTGGAGCGTGGCGAAGGCCAGCACCGCGGTGAGCGAGTTGGGTAAAATATGCCGCCAGAAGACGGCAAAAAAGGTGCCGCCGCTGCCGTAGGCCGCTTCGACGTAATCGCTGCGCCGTACGCGTACGACTTCAGCGCGCGCCAGGCGGGCAAAGCTGGCTATTGCCGCCACCCCGACCGCGACGGCGGCGTTGAGGGTGCCGAAGCCGAGCAGAATAATGACCGCCAGGGACAGCAACAGAGATGGAATCGCCAGCAGTACGTCGACCAGCCGCATGACGATCGACTCCACGCGTCCCGCCAGCGCGCCGGCCAGCGTACCCAGCGCGGTTCCGATGATCAGGCCAATCGCCACTGCCGCCAGCGCAGCGGAGAGCGAATGGGCAGCGCCGTAGACGATTCGACTCCACAGATCGCGACCAAGCTGGTCGGTGCCCAGCCAGTGACCCGCCTGGGGGGCCAGGCGCTGGGCGCCGGGGAAACCTTCCAACGGGTTATAAGCGGTAAACAGCTGCGGGACAACGGCCATCAGCGCAGCAACGATCATAATCGCCCAGGCCAGCAGCAGGCCGGGCTGGAAGCGTAGCGTGCGCCAGTCTGGCGAGCGGCGGCGGGCGGCGATTGCGTAATCAACCAGACTCATAGCGCACCTCCTTCAGCGGTTTTCAGGCGCGGGTCGAGCAGCGGCATCAGCAGGTCGACCAGCAGATTAATCAGGACAAAACCAAGGGCTGAGATCATCACCACCGCCTGCAGTACCGCGATATCCTGATTATTGACCGCCTGCTGCGTCAGCAGACCCAGCCCGCCGCGGCCAAACACGGTTTCGGTAATCAGAGCTCCGGCGATCAGTTCCCCTAGCAGCAGCCCGGCCATATTGAGCACCGGTAGCAGGGCATTGCCGGTAACGTGCCGCCACAGCACGCCGGTCTCGCTCATGCCTTTAGCACGAGCAACGGCCACAAACGGCAGCGCGGCGACCTGATCCAGACTGCGCATCAGAATCTGCGCCAGCGGAGCGGAAATCGGTACCGCGACGGCGACGACGGGCAGAATGAGTCCCTCAATCGGTCCCGGATTGATCACCGGTATCCAGCGCAGCTGAAAGGAGAAAAGCTGTATCAGGGCGATAGCGAGCCAGAACGTCGGCAGGGAGATAAACAGCACCGGCAGCGATTGCAGCGTATTGCTTAGCCAGCGCAGACCCGGCAGCCGTGAGGCGAAGGCGAGGGTAAAAGCCAGCGCCACCGCCAGCGCCACCGCCAGCGCAAAGGCGGGGAACGCGAGGCTTAGTGTCTGCGGCAGATTGCTGGCGATCAGCGCGCTCACCGGCAGTCCGGCCTGCAGCGAATAACCAAAATCCCCGCGCAGCATGGCGAAGAGGGTGTGGAGATACTGCTTCCACACCGGGCTATCGGCCCCCCAGGCGAGGCGCATTTCGGCGATCTGCTCAGGGCTGAGCCCCAGATCCGGATTCTGAAACTTGATCAGTACCGCATCGCCGGGCAGCACCTGTAAAAGGATGAAGGAGAGGGTAAATGCCGCCCATAGCACCAGTAAACCCTGGCCGGTTCGCCGCAGAAGATAATGGCTCATCGCAGGCTCCTCAGTGCTTTTCCAGCCACGCGCCATAGAACGACGGGCGGCCTACCGCTTCAAAACTGACGCCTTTCACCCACGGGGCGCCGGCGAAGACCTGCGGTTCTTCAAATATCGGGATCACGTAGGCATTATCCAGCAGATAGCGTTGGGCATCGCCGGTGAGCTGGAGCCGTTTTTGCGGTTCAACTTCGGCTGAAATCGCGCTCAGCAATGCGTTGAGCTTATCGTCGCGGAACCCCTGTACTTTGTCGCTGGAGCCGCCTTTTTGCAGCAGCGCGTCGCGGTTAGTGGGGAAAAACATGCTTTTCACCACGTCGGGGTCGGCGCGGCCCACTTCCGACACGGTGAGCGGCGTTTTCAGCGGATCGAGGTTATCCAGCGTACGGCTGCCGGCATCGCCGGCTTTGACCGCCAGCGCGATGCCGACCTGACGCCACTGCTGAGCGACAAGCTGCAAAACTTCTTTATTTTGCGGTTGCGGCAGAGATTCATAGACGGTTAAGGCCAGCCGCTGGCCATCTTTGACCCGAATACCATCGGCAGCCGGTTTCCAGCCTGCATCATCAAGCAGTTGTTTTGCTTTGGCCGGATCGAAAGCCAGCTTGTCGCTGAGGTTAACGTACCCGGCGGCGGTACTGGCGACGACGGAGGTCGCCTGCGGATAGTTGGCGGAGAACAGCGTTTCGACTACCTGCCTGGCGTCGGTGGCGTGCAGCAGCGCCTGACGAACGCGCAGGTCGGCAACCAGCGGATTATCCGGCCGGAAGCTCAGGCTATCGTTAACGCCGCGCGTGGGGGCAGCATAAATTTTAAAGCCTTGCCCGGTGGCCTGCTTTTCATCGTAGGCCTGTACCTGACGGATAAAATCAGCCTGGCCCGCCAGCAGAGCGCCAATGCGCACGCCATCTTCAGGGGTAACGATGTAAGTGATGCCATTGAGATTAGCTGGTCCCTGCTGGGTGAGATTTTTCGGTCCCCATTGATAATCTTTGCGCGCGACCAGAGTGAGTTCGCGCCCCGGCTTTTCATCTTTTACCGTAAAAGGTCCGGAGCCAATAATATGGCGGGCATCGCCCAGCTCTTCAAAATTACGCGCCAGGGTACTGAGGGATACCAGCCCGGAGCCGATGGTGGCGGTGCCCTGCAGAAATCCCGGCGAGGGCTTTTTAAAGTAGAACTTTACCGTCAGCGGATCGATGACTTCGCTGCGATCGTAGTTATTAATGACCTCAGACACCGGCAGGCGGTGCGCTTTATCACCGAGGCCGTAGGTATCAAAGTTTTTGGCGACCGCCCTGGCGTCAAGCGGGGTGCCATCTGAGAAGGTCACCCCGGGGCGAAGCTTAAAGGTATATTCGGTTTTATCCGCGTTGGCGCTCCAGCTTTCGGCGATCCACGGCTCCACCTGCAGCGTTTTCGGGTTCTGCCAGGTGAGCTTATCGGTTATTTGATTAAGAATGCCGCCGTTGGGGTAGAAGCCACCGGCCGGTGGGTAAAGATTAGTATGCGGCTGCTGCTCCAGATAGATTAACGTACCGCCTTTAACCGGGGCGTCGGCGGCCCAGGCGGAAAACGCGCCGGTTAAAAATAGCGCCGCCAGCGCGGGCAGGCGAAAACGGATGTGCATGGTGAATTCCTTTGTTATCTCTTGTTTAGTCATCATCGGGCGCGCGTTTTAACAAAGGAAGTAAGGATTTGCGCTAAGCATTTGCGTAAAAAGCATTTATATCCTGCATACCACAGGCTGCGCATAGCGGGGAGAGCGTTGTTAATGAAGGTGGTAGCCGGTTCGATATTTATCGGCTGAACGATGATGAGCGTAAGAAAGGATTTCTGCCG
This sequence comes from Klebsiella sp. K5-306, assembly GCF_051835185.1. Taxonomy (NCBI): domain Bacteria; kingdom Pseudomonadati; phylum Pseudomonadota; class Gammaproteobacteria; order Enterobacterales; family Enterobacteriaceae; genus Klebsiella; species Klebsiella sp. K5-306. The sequence goes on along the minus strand of NZ_JAIFJY010000009.1, from coordinate 73,528 downwards.
GGCATCATGTAAATATGCGCAGCAGAGCTACGTGCATAAGGGGATAAATGGAACCTCTCCCGTAGCGAGAGAGGCGAGAAAATTAACGGCGGAAATCAATCACCATACGACCGCGAATTTGTCCCTGTTCCATCTCCTTAAAGATGGCGTTGATATCACCCAGCGGGCGCAGGGTGACCTTCGGTACCACCTTACCCTCGGCGGCAAACTGGAAGGCTTCGGCCAGATCCTGGCGCGTACCCACCAGAGAACCAACCACCTCGATACCGTCCAGTACCAGGCGCGGAATATCCAGGCTCATGGCTTCCGGAGGCAGGCCGACGGCCACTACGCGTCCGCCGGCGCGAACCGCATCCACCGCAGAGTTAAACGCCGCTTTGGCGACCGCCGTCACGACTGCGGCATGGGCGCCGCCGGTTTTCTCGTGGATAATTTTGGCCGCGTCTTCGCTGCGGGAATTGATGGTCAGATCTGCGCCCATTTCTGCGGCCAGTTTCAGCTGTTCATCATTAACGTCAAGGGCGATGACCTTGGCGTTAAAAACGTTTTTCGCATATTGCAGGGCCAGGTTACCCAACCCGCCGAGGCCATAAATGGCGATCCACTGGCCGGGTTTGATATGGGAAACTTTTACCGCTTTATAGGTGGTGACCCCTGCGCAGGTGATGCTGCTGGCTGCCGCAGAATCAAGACCATCCGGCACTTTGACCGCGTAATCGGCAATGACGATACACTCTTCGGCCATCCCGCCATCAACGGTGTAGCCCGCATTTTTTACCGAACGGCACAGCGTTTCGTTACCGCTGTTACAATATTCACAGTGACCGCAGCCTTCGAAGAACCATGCGACGCTGGCGCGATCGCCCGGCTTGAGCGAGTGCACGCCAGGGCCGACCTGCTGCACCACGCCCACGCCTTCATGGCCCAGAATGACGCCGGTTTTATCGCCAAAATCGCCGTTCTTAACGTGCAGGTCGGTATGGCAGACGCCGCAGCAGTCCATTTTTAAAAGGGCTTCGCCGTGCTGTAATGGGCGAAGTGTTTTTTCCGTAACATTGACCTGATGATCTTGCGTGACGACGGCAGCTTTCATTCTGTTCTCCTTATTAAACATAAGCGTATTAACACAATATTTGTTTTTACGCATGTTAACCAATAGCTTAAATTGCCAATAAATCAAGGTAATAATAGATTTTTATGCTGGTTAAAGGTTCCTTTTGTTTGTTTTTCGAACAGTTTTTCTTATGTTTCTGCGCGTCATATTTATGTCACTTGCATGTCATGAAATTTTCATCCGCGATCTCTATCGTTCTGTTTTTCAATTTCTTATTAACGTAGAGCGACATGACAATGCATCTGGCGAAAACCCTCCTGGCCGCAGGCCTTCTGCTTTCTACCGCCGTTGAGGCGCAAAACGTGCTGGATTTTCCGCAGCCGAACAACAACCCTGAAGAGTTTTACGCCGTAACCGAAATCCCGGCAGGCGGCATTATCAAATACGAAACGGACGCCAAAACCGGCTTTCTGATCGCCGATCGTTTCCAGTCGATGCCGGTGGCCTATCCGGCTAACTCCGGCTCGCTCACTCAATCGCTGGCAGGGGATGGCGATCCGCTGGACGTGGTGTTTTATACCCGCGCGCCGATGGCCCCGGGAACGCTGATTAAGCTGCGCGCGATTGGCGTGCTGAAGATGATTGATGGCGGCGAGAAGGACGACAAAATCATTGCCGTTCCGGCAAGTAAAATCGATCCAACCTACGATGACGTGATTAACATCAGCGATCTGCCGAAAATTGAGCAGGAGCGTCTGCAGGCTTTCTTCCGGGTTTACAAACAGCTGCCGGACGGACGCAAAAAAGTCGAGCTGGACGGCTTTAACGATGCCGCCGCCGCGAAACAGGAAATCAAAGCGGCATGGGAAGCGTGGAAAGAGAAAAATCCGCAATAAGTACAAAAGCGGGTAAAGCCGGCAGGCGTCTTTTTCCCCGCAAGGTGGGTATCGGCATGGTGTCACGCGCGAGTAAAGTGCGAGCATTCACCCCGTTCAGTTGAGGCCAGTTCAGGGAGGAGGCAACACGGCGGCTTGACAGCACGCAGCAGAAAATGGTTGTATCATGCAACTATTTCTGACAGAGCTGACCTCAGATGAACTCACCCGCGCTTGTTGATGAAATTCGTACCGCTTCCCGCCTGATGGTGCGTGAACTGGGCTTTATGAGCACCACGCTGGCCGCTACGGCGTACTCACCTTCGGCGGTACATACGCTTGTGGAAATTTCTCTACGCGGCGCGATGACGGCCGCTCAGCTGGTGCAGATCCTGGGGCTGGAAAAGTCTAGCGTCAGCAGGATGCTTTCCCGTCTGCTTGCCGCCGGGGAACTCCGGGAAAAAACGTCCTCCCGCGACGGGCGGATTAAGCAGCTTGCGTTAACGGCGCAAGGTGCGGCGACGGTCAAAAAAATTAACGCCTACGGCGCTATGCGGGTAGTGGATGCGCTGGAACACCTGAGCGATGCGCAAAGACAGTGCGTCGCTCAGGGCCTCACAACCTGGGCCTGGGCGTTGGAAAAATGCCGCGACGTCGAGGCTACAGGCTCGAAAAAGACGATTGATATCGCTACCGGCTATCGGCCTGGAATGATTGGCCGCATAGCGCAAATGCACGGCGAGTATTATGCAAAACATTATCAGTTTGGTGCTTTTTTCGAGAGTAAAGTCGCCAGCGGGCTGGCGGAATTTTCAGCTCGTCTCGATAAACCGTGCAACCGTGTTTGGCTGGCCGTTCAGGGCGAGCAAATTGTCGGATCGGTAGCGATTGACGGCGAGGATCTGGGGAATAACCAGGCGCATCTGCGCTGGTTTATTCTCGACGATAGCTGCCGGGGTAGCGGCATTGGTCGGCGCCTGCTGAGCGAAGCCATGGCTTTTTGCGATAGCCGGGACTTTGCATCAGTACAGCTATGGACCTTCAGCGGCCTGCACGCCGCCCGCAGGCTGTATGAATCCTTTAGTTTCACGCTGGATAAAGAGTGGCAGGGCGAACAGTGGGGCAGGACGATGACCGAGCAGCAGTTTAGTCGAATCAAACCGCGACCGGCGACTCATGCTAAGTAAAACCCCGGCGCAGCGGGCTGCGCCGGGGAACAAACATTTAGCTTAGCAAAGCGTTGAGGGTGGCTATCTCCTTACGCCACTGCGCCTGCAGCTGCGGTTTTTGATGTTTTGGTTTACGGGCCAGATCGTCGGCCAGCAGTTGCTCAAGCGACACTAACCGTTCCAGCAGCGTATCATGGTCTTCCTCCGCTTCGCGGCGGTTCTCCGCCACGACCTCCGGGGCCGGACAACGAACGGCGGTGCGTAAAACCTCATACACCTCTTCGGCGCTGTGCCATTCGCTCAGCCCGCGCTCGTCAATAAGCCAGAAGCGATTGCAGCTATGGTTAATGAGTTCGCGGTCGTGGCTCACCAGCAGCAGTCCGCCTGGGTAGTCGCACAACGTTCTTGCCAGCGCTGTTTTGCCGTCCATATCCAGATGGTTGGTTGGCTCATCCAGAAGCAGCAGGCTATAGCAGGCCAGAGACAGGCCGACAAATAGCAGACGCGAACGCTCGCCGCCGCTTAAGGTGGCGACCTTTTGCCCGTGACGAGCCCAGCTAAATCCGGCTGAGATCAGCGCCCGCTTGCGCGCGTCCGCCGCCGGCTCAAAAGGTTCCAGCGCGTCGAGAAGCGTGTCGTCATCCGCAAGCTGATGCAGGGTCTGATCGTAATAACCCGGTTTCAGCCGCGGGTGCAGGCGTAAGCCGTCCTCCGCTGATTCCTGCTGCATATGTCGCCACAGTAGACGCAGCAGGGAGGATTTCCCGCCGCCGTTACGGCCCATTACCGCGACCCGATCGCCGCTTTTCAGACGAGCCAGACCCGCAGTAAACAGGACCGGCAGACCCGGCGCGGGCGGGACGGGAAGCTGGTCCATCTCCAGCAGCCTGTCTGCCCGCAGCATGTCGCCGCGCAGCGTTAGCCGCCAGGGTGTTCCGGCGGTGAGATCGGTTTGGCTCTCCTTCAGGCGCTGAACCTGCTTTTCCATCTGCTTAGCTTTACGCGAGAGATCTTCGTTGTCATAGGTGCGCCCCCAGATAGCCAGTCGTTTGGCGCTGGCGGCGACCCGATCAATCTCTTTTTGCTCGGCTTTATGGCGCAGCGCATCGCTGGCATCTCGCTCATCCAGCGCCTGACGGGCAGCGCTGCAGGGAAGGGAGAAGGCATGCAGGGTTTTGTCGCGCAGGATCCAACTCGCATTAGTTACAGCATCCAGTAAGATGTTGTCATGAGACACCAGAACGAAACTCCCCTGCCAGGTTTGCAAGAAGCTTTCCAGCCACAGGAGGGTCGGCAGGTCGAGGTGGTTTCCCGGTTCGTCCAACAGCAGGAGATCCGGTTGCTGAATCAGCGCCCTGGCAAGCAGCAGCCGGGTATGCTGACCGCCGCTCAGGGTTGATGCCCGCTGCCGGGCCTCATCGGCCGTAAAGCCCATCTCCGCCAGCAGCCGCTCCGCTTGCCAGCGCTGGTTCTCTCGCTCAAGGGCGGGAAGTTTTTCCAGGACCACCTGTAGCAGAGGTTGCGCTAACAGCGTATCGGGTAGATGCTGTTCCACCCGCGCCATCAGGCAGTGGCTGGCCAGCGCCACGCTGCCCCCATTCGGAATCATCGTGCCGTCCAGCACTCTAAGCAGGGTACTTTTTCCGCAGCCGTTATAGCCAATCAGGCCAATGCGGTCGCCTTTTTTGAGGGTAAAGGAGAGGTTTGTGAACAGCGGGCCTAACGCCGTATCAACATGGAGAGATTGTGCAGTTAGTAATGTACTCATGGTGAACTTACTCAAGAGTTACAGGCATGTTTATGCCTCGTCAAACATCGCTGACGATAACCCGGTAAGCCCGAGGGAAGGGATTCAGTCTTTGGTTTCTTCGCTCAAGCTGAAGTTATCGCAGCACGATACCGATAACGCTTGAGCAGGTGCGATCGCCAAATGCACGTGAAAAAAACATTTCACGGTACGACATGGGATCCTCCTTTTTTTATTCAGTAAGTTGATAGGTGCAGGCAGTGTAATGGGTGAAATCCGTTTTGGCTAGCGATCCGTTTACGCCGGGCACGCTTTTGCCACTAACATCCTGGGCGCTTGAACCCTATCAGGCTTAGCAGCGCTGCTTTGGCGCAACGCAAAAGCGATAACGCAGAAGAATTATTCATGAAATCAATATAACTTACGTAATCTCGCTCATTTCATAATCGATTCGACAGAAAAGAAGAATATTTCCGCTACCAATTGATATATATCATTATTTTTCTGCAAACTGTAATGGTTCAAAATCAATTATTTGTCATACCTATAGCTATTTATGCTTCAGATAAAATGATTATCGGTTTTATATACTTTAAAAACCGGGCTCACTGTTTTCATGCTGCTAAATAAATCTGTTTGCTTAGATTTTGATCATCAATAGCTAACGTTGAATAAGCCACGGCATGTGGTTTAATATTTGTTTCGTCTGTATAAGCCTGGCGAGATAATCTGACAGCAGGACTGATTATCCTCAATAAACGTTAGCCAGGCCGTTTCCTGAGATAACTATATCAATTGTCTGGTGCTTTATATCCTTATAAAGCGCTTTGGATTTTTATTCGCCGTGAGCCGGGTTTATGAAAAATTTAATTATCACCGCTAAAAACTATTTATTAGCGTTTTTAATGCCGCATGCTACTTAACGTACAGCAACAGCCGCACAATATAGTTATTAAAAAATAAAAAGGTCACGCCTGTTAATTACTATCGAAATAGGGGGGGAGATGCGCATACTTGTCTTTGCGGATAAGGCTCTGCTGCGTCATCATTTGAAAGTACAGCTAACGCAGCAAGGGCATATCGTCGATGATGCACAAAACGTCAAGGAAGCGAATTACTATATCGTAGAGTATCCGCCTGACATCGCCATTATTGATCTGGACGCGACAAGTGAAGCGGGTCTGGCTCTGATCCGCGACTGGCGCGGCCAGGGGGTTTCTGTACCGATATTGGTTATGAGCGCAGGCGAGTGCTGGCAGGATTGCGTTAACGCCCTCAACGCCGGTGCGGACAACCACATCCGTAAGCCATTTCATATTGATATTATGGTTGCGCGTATCAATGCGCTTTTTCGCCGCAACTATGGATTGTCATCAGAATTAATCTCAATACCGCCATTTCTGCTAAATCTTTCGCGTCGGGAATTGTCGGTAAATGGTGTTACGTTAAATCTGACCGCTTTTGAATATATTATTATGGAAACATTAATCCGCAACTGCGGTAAAGTTACCAGCAAGGATGATCTTATGCGCCAGCTGTATGCAGAAGGAGAGCTATATTGCAGCAGTTCACTAATGGTCCTTATTGGGCGGATACGTAAAAAGATTCGGGCGTGTTATTCATCTGAGTCCATCGTGACGATTCGCCGGCAGGGCTATAGATTTGATATCAAAAAATAGCGAACCAGAGAATTATTTCCCAGGTAACCAGGAGCATTAACGCTCCCGGTTACGCTAGTGGTTATATTGACGTCCGGCGATAGTTGCGATATTCCGGCTGCCAGAAGTTATCGGCGATCGCCTGCAGCAGCGCTTCGGCGGAGGTTTTCACCGCCACGCCTTGCTCCTGGGCAATTTTACCCACCGCAAAAGCGATAGCGCGCGAAACGCTCTGGATATCTTTCAGTTCCGGCAGAACCGGACCTTCACCGTTATTCACCAGCGGCGAATGTTTCGCCAGCGTTTCGCTGGCGGCCATCAGCATCTCATCGGTCACGCGCGAAGCGCCTGAAGCGATAACCCCAAGGCCGATCCCCGGGAAGATATAGGAGTTGTTACACTGGGCGATGACGTACTGCTTGCCTTTGAGCGTTACCGGAGCGAACGGACTGCCGGTAGCGACCAGCGCTTCTCCGTCGGTCCAGCTGAGGATATTTTGCGGCGTGGCTTCCACCCTTGAGGTCGGGTTTGACAGCGGCATCACGATTGGTCGTGGGCAATGCTTATGCATCTCGCGGATAATCTCTTCGGTGAACAGCCCATGCTGCCCGGAGACGCCGATCAGGATATCCGGTTTTACATTTCGCACCACGTCAAGCAGCGACAGCACGTCACTGGTGGTGTCCCACTCTTGCAGGTGTTCGCGTTTCTGCACCAGTTTGCTCTGGAACGGCAGAAGATTTGGCATCGCATCCGTGAGCAGACCGAAACGGTCAACCATAAATACGCGTTTGCGGGCTTCTTCTTCGCTTAACCCTTCGCGCTGGATCTGGGCGACGATCTGCTCCGCGATACCGCAGCCTGCGGAACCGGCGCCGAGGAAGACAATTTTCTGCTCGCTCAGCTGACTGCCCGCGCCGCGGCTGGCGGCAATCAGCGTACCGACGGTGACCGAGGCGGTGCCCTGGATATCATCGTTGAAGGAGCAGATTTCGTGGCGATAGCGGTTAAGCAGCGGCATAGCGTTTTTCTGCGCGAAGTCTTCGAACTGCAGCAGCACATCCGGCCAGCGGGCTTTAATCGCCTGAATAACATCGTCAACAAACTGGTAATACTCATCGTCGGTAATGCGCGGGTGGCGCCAGCCCATGTATAACGGATCGTCGAGTAGTTGCTGATTATTGGTGCCCACGTCAAGAACGACCGGCAGGGTGTAGGCCGGGCTGATCCCCCCGCAGGTGGTATACAGCGACAGTTTGCCGATAGGAATGCCCATTCCGCCGATGCCCTGGTCGCCGAGGCCGAGAATACGTTCGCCATCGGTCATCACGATAACCTTGACGTTATGGTTCGGTACGTTTTGCAGAATATCGTCGAGATTATTGCGGTTCTGGTAAGAGATAAACACGCCGCGGGCGCGACGATAGATCTCAGAGAAGCGCTCACAGGCGGCGCCGACGGTCGGGGTATAGATGACCGGCATCATTTCATCGAGGTGGTTGCCGACCAGACGGTAGAACAGGGTTTCGTTGGTATCCTGAATGTTGCGCAGGTAAATGTGCTTGTCGATCTCGGTTTTAAATCCCTGGTATTGGATCCACGCGCGTTCGGCCTGCTCTTCGATGGTTTCGACCACTTCCGGCAGCAGGCCCAGCAGATTAAAGCTGCTGCGCTCTTCCATGCTGAAGGCGCTGCCCTTATTGAGCAGCGGAAATTCAAGCAGCACAGGGCCGGCGTAAGGGATGTAAAGAGAGCGGTTTTTCTTATGAGTGAATTGCATCGCACTAACTCCTTGATAATCGCTTCAGCCCGGGCGCGGCGACAGGCGGGGGGCTGGCAGGGAATGGCAGCGGGCAGAGTATAAAGCAGAAGACATCAAAGGAGGGTAAACATGAGGTGGATAGTCTTAAAAAAACACCATCCTGGAGAAAGGACGGTGTTTTTATCATCACTTAGCTGAAAGATTAGCCACCGCGGCGCTTGCGGCCGGTGGCGCGAACATGGTTAACCGTGGTTTCCGCATCGCCTTCCAGCAGGACCTTTTTCTGCTGAGAAAGTTTGTAGTTCAGACCAAGAAGATGACGTGCCTGTTGGTTCGATTTCATTCTTACTCCTTTATCCTGTGTCGGTTTCAAGGACAAGCCCGACGACTGTCGGACGAAATTTAACCCTCAATACGCCGCTTATTTTTCACGCGGCGATCATTAGCGTGGCCCATTTTGCCGGGATTGGCAACATTGAGACGGCACAATCAGCCTCATTTTCAGAGTGGTCCGGGGTCACTCTGCTTCTGCGGATCGTGCCCGGTAAGGCGTTCGCCTTTCCGGGCCGACGGGCGGGTGGCGGGTTTACCCCCTGGATATAGCATTAACCTTCACCAGGCAGAAATCCCCGCGTAATACCCAGACTTACCACTTCATTTCGCCGGTATTCACTTTGGCGCTCAGCTCCAGCGAACTCTCTTCCACGAGCCCCGCCCAGCGCTGTTTCATCGCCTTAATGACGCCAGCGGAATCTTTATGCTCTTTGAGCGCCTGCTCAAACTGGGTCAAATAATCGCGAGTAAAAGTAATCGCCCGGTCACCGGCTGGCGGCGTACCGAGATAATGGCCGGGGATCACCTGCTGCGGATGCAACGCGGCCATCTCGTCGAGCGTATTTATCCACTGCTGACGGCTTTTGACGCTCTGAGTGTCCGCCGTCCAGACGTGCATACCCCACGCCACGCCGGTACCGCCAAGAATGGCTTTATTCGCCGGGATCCACACATAGGCGGCATAATTTTGCGGCTGGCGGATCTCAACCTTTTCGCCGTCGATAGTGAAGGTATTAGCCGTCAGCTCCTGCGGGACATAAACCTGGGTCGGCGCGCCGTCCTTCATCTGCGGGCCCCAGTACGCCAGTTTGGCCTGTTTGGTGGCGTTAATGTGTTTAACCACTTCTGCGGTTGCCACCACTTTGGCTTCCGGGAACGCTTTGACCAGCGGCTGCAGGCCAAAATAGAAATCCGGATCGCCGGAAGTAATCACGATGCGGGTCAGTTTTTTACCGCTTTTCTGAATCATTTCAACCAGCTTCTCGCCATCCTTCACGCTGAACTGAGCGTCAAACAACACCGCTTCATGCGGGCCGGAGGCGAGGGTGGAGTTAACCGCGAAAATACCGTTCTCCTGCGGGTTATAGGTTTGCAACGTTAATGGGGCTGCCAGAACTGAAGCGCTGAACAGCGTAGTGGCGATGGCAAGGGCAGATAATTTCATGTTCGTTTCTCTTCGTCAGGTGAATAAGCGCTATTTTACGGATTTCCTGATTTGCGAAAATTCCTGAAAAAAGAGATGCTGAGTTTCATAAAACGTGCAGATGGAATCAAGTTATGGATCGAGTCATTGCCGCGCAGGTCTATATGCGTATTTGTGAGCTGGGAAGCTTAAGCGCCGCCGCGCGGGCGCTGGGGATGTCGCGGCCGATGGTGAGCCGCTATCTGGAACAGATGGAGCAGTGGGCTGGCACCCGACTGGTTCATCGCTCTACCCGTAAGCTAACGCTCACGGCTGCGGGGGAAAAGGTACTGCAAAAAACGCGCACCCTGACGCAGCTGTCGGATGAGATCGCCGGGCAGAGTGAACGAGCGATCCCCAGCGGAACGCTGCGCGTAGCCTGCGCTCATTTTACCGCGATGCAGCTGATTTCTCCGCTTTTGCCCGATTTTCTCGCCCGCTATCCGCAGTTGCGTCTTGAGCTGGATATCAACAATCATCCGGTAAGCCTGATAGGCGAAAGGATCGACGTGGCGATTCGGATCACCGACAATCCGGAGCCGGGAGCTATCGCCCGCCGTCTCGGCGTTTGCCGTTCGGTGCTGTGCGCGTCGCCGCGCTGGCTACAGCAGAATGGGCCGCTGCATACGCCGGACGATCTCACTCGCCACAACTGCCTGCATTACAGCCATTTTGCCAGTCAGACCTGGCAGTTTAGCGACCCCAGCGGCGAAAGCGTGACGGTGGCGGTTTCCGGCAACCTCAGCGCCGGGATCTCCTCGCTGTTGATGGAGGCGGCGGTAGCCGGCTGCGGCATCGCAATGCTGCCGGAGCTGGAGGCGCAGCGGGCGCTCAACAGCGGGGCGCTGAAACAGGTTTTACCGACCTGGCGGCCAAAAGCCTTAAACGTGTATGGGATTTATCTCTCGCGGGACTACCAGCCGAGCGCGCTGCCGCTGTTTCTTGAAGAGATTCAGCAAAAACTGGCGCAACCTAACGATATAAAAGGACCCTTGTGATGATTGTTATTCGCCCAATGCGCGATGAAGAGTACGCCGCGTACCTGAACTATTTTATTGCCGATTATGCGGCGGAGATCGCGACCAATTACGCGCTTTCTCCGGAGGCGGCATTGGCCCAGGCGCAGCGCGAAATTGCCGAGGATCTGCCCGATGGCGTCAATACTCACGGCCAGGCTTTACGCTGCTTATTCGATGAAATTGACGGTACAGAAAAGCGGGTTGGCTATCTCTGGTATAAGCCTGACGCAGAAATACGCTCCGCCTTTATCTGTGATTTTTATATTTTTCCGTCCTTGCAGGGGCAGGGATTGGGTAAACAAGCGATGGCGGCTTTTGAGCATGAATTAAAAAACCAGGGTATCCGCCAAATAAAACTGCGCGTCGCCGGCGATAATCCGCGCGCTCGCCGACTCTATGAAGTCACCGGATTTCGCGTTACCGGCATCAATATGAGTAAAAATATCGCTGCGGATTGATCCTAAAATCGCCGCGTGCCGCCCAAATGCGTAAGGGAGTTCTATACTTAACCCTTTCATGTCACAAAAGGAGCGATATCATGGCAATCCATAAGAAAGGTCAGGCGCATTGGGAAGGGGATCTAAAAAGCGGTAAAGGAACCGTCTCTACCGAGAGCGGCGCGCTGAACCAGCAGCCTTATGGTTTTAACACCCGGTTTGAGGGTGTGAAGGGGACTAACCCGGAAGAGCTTATCGGCGCCGCACATGCCGCCTGTTTTTCCATGGCGCTATCGCTGATGCTGAGCGAAGAGGGCTACACCGCGACCTCCATTGATACCGTGGCAGTGGTAACGCTGGATAAATCCGGCGGCGGTTTCGCCATTACCCAGATCGCGCTACAGAGCAAAATTGTGCTGCCAGGCATTGAGGCCGACGCGTTTGACAGCATTATTCAGAAAGCAAAAGCCGGTTGTCCGGTTTCTCAGGTGTTGAATGCTGAGATAACCCTCGATTATCAGCTCAATTCCTGACCTCTCGGGTGCCCGCCTCCGGCGGGCGCTCTTCTTCAAAGCCGTTTCAGGCCAATGCCCCCGCCGTTGATTAATGTTATCTTTCCCGCTCACGAATGAGAGCAGGTGGGTCATGATCAGCATACGCGGAACGATTGAAGCTCAGGTTCTGGGCTTAACCGGCATGGCGCTAAAAGAGATCGATTTTGAACATCCCAAAGGCGAACCGGGGCTTTTTGGGCCGCAGTCGGCTATCTGGCAGGTTCACGGCGATTTCACTTCCATGCTCTGCGGCGGGGTCAGCGCGCTGTTGTTACAGATGCTGCATCCGCTGGCCCTGGCGGGCGTCTGGGATCACTCAAATTTCCGTGAAGATATCTTTGGCCGCCTGCGCCGCACCAGCCAGTTTATTTCCGCCACCACCTTTGGCACCACCGCCGATGCCGAACGGTTGATTGCAAAAGTACAGGGGATCCATCTGCGGGTAGGCGGCCAGGACAAAGACGGCACGCCCTATCAGGCCAGCGATCCGCACTTGCTGACCTGGGTGCACGTCGCCGAATGCAGCAGCTTTATGGCCTCGCATCTGCGCTACAAGCGGACCGTGGTCAGCGCCGCCCGTCAGGAGCAATACTATGAGGAAGCGGCCGAAGTTGCCCGTCGCCTCGGGGCGCGGGATATCCCGCAGACGCCGCGGCAGATTGCTGATTACCTGCAGGATATGCGGCCGGTGCTGCGCTGCGATGAGCGAACCCAGGAAGTTGCCCACGTTCTGCTGTCGACCCGTCTGCCGGGCCGTATGAGCCGGCCGGTGGGGCGAATAATGATGCGCGCCGGAATTGACCTGCTGCCGCCGTGGGCGCAGGAGATGCTTAATTTGCCGATGAGCACGCTACAGCGGCACAGCGCGCGGTTTGCGGTTCACGGCGTCGCTCGCATACTGCGCGCCTCGGTGCGCAACGGCGCGTATCATTGCGCAATGCGCCGGATGAATCAGTTTTAATTTTGCCCCTTTGTTGAATACGCGGAAATATAGCCATGGCTATTATTGATATGGCTATGTTGTTTAAAAACAAACTATTCTCATTTATATATTTAAGGTCGGAAGAAATAATTAAACACTCTCTTAATGGCGGCGACTTATTCAGGAAAAATTAAGCCTGAACGCGTAGTCTGGCTCTTTTTCTTCGGGGAAGTGTCGGTAATGAAAATAAGTAACGATAAGCAGCGTTCCCAGGTTGCGCGTAAAACGACGCTGGTCAGCGTGATGGTCAATCTCTTTTTATCCAGTTTTCAGATACTGGCCGGGATATTCTCCGGCTCGCAGGGCTTAATCGCCGATGGTATTCATTCTCTTTCCGATTTGGTGGCCGATTTCGTTGTGCTGTTGGCCAATAAAAAAAGCGGCAAACCTTCGGATAGCGACCATCACTACGGGCACCGGCGCTATGAAAACGGCGCTTCACTGGTGATTGGCGCGCTGCTGTTACTGGTTGGCGCGGGTATGCTGTGGTCTGCTTGCGGCAAACTACTGCAACCGGAATCTATTCAGAGTGTGCATATTACCGCGCTGTGGGTGGCGCTCGCCGCGCTGACCGCCAAAGAGATTTTATTCCGCTATATGCTAAGGGCGGCTAAGCAAATCCAGTCCTCTATGCTAATTGCCAACGCCTGGCACGCCCGCTCAGACGCCGCGTCTTCGGTAGTCGTTGCGGTCGGCATCATCGGTAATCTGGCCGGTTACGCCTGGTTTGACCCAGTGGCCGCACTGGTTGTCGGCGCGCTGGTCACCCGCATGGGCTATACCTTTTCGTCTGACGCCCTCCATGACCTGATGGATCGGTCAGTGGATAGCGATAGCGAGCGGCAAATAATCGCCACTATCCTGGCAACGCCCGGCGTCGTGGCGCTGCACGACCTGAAAACCCGTCGTGCCGGGGATTTGATCCTGGTCGATGTGCATGTCGAAGTACCCGGGCATTTATCGGTAGCGGAGGGGCACGATATTGCGCTGCTGGTGCGGACCCGGGTGCTAAGCCACCATAACGTTCTGCATATGATGATTCATATTGACCCGTGTCGCGCAGAGAGCGCCGCGATTGTCGCGTAAATTATTCCCCTGGATTTTCGAGGGTTATGTCGGATTGCGGATAATATTGCCTGCGAAATAAAATAGGACCATAATTCAGCGGCTATTCTTTCATCGCTGATAAATAGCCGGCTGACACAATGTCGTGTTTTTAAACAATATAAGAAACCAATCGGTTAATAGAAACGCTCTATAGCCTGAATAATTCAAGTTACAGGAAGACGGCGGCGCAGGGAGTCCCCAGAATCTGACTTCTGTCAGCGAATGGGGTGCGAGGAAAGCCAATGTCCAGGTAACTTGCCGTTTGACAGGGATATTAACCGTGCGAAATTTCAGGAAGTAATACAATGATTATCCGGCCAGAACAACACTGGTTCCTTCGCTTGTTTGACTGGCACGGCTCCGTGCTGTCCAAAATTGTTTTTCGCCTGCTGCTTAACGTAATGATGTCGATTATCGCCATCATTAGCTATCAATGGTATGAGCGGCTGGGGATCCATCTTACCGTCGCGCCGTTTAGCCTGCTGGGGATCGCCATCGCTATTTTCCTCGGATTTCGCAATAGCGCCGGATATAACCGCTTTGTTGAAGCGCGCAATTTATGGGGGACGGTGCTGATTGCCCAAAGAACGCTGGTGCGCCAGCTGAAAAATATTCTGCCGACGGAAAGCGCAGCCCATCAACGCCTGGTGAGCTATCTGGTGGCGTTTAGCTGGAGTCTGAAGCATCAGCTGCGTAAGACGGATCCGAGCGCTGATTTAGCACGTCTGCTGCCGCCGCACAGCGTAAAGGAAATTCTCGCCAGCTCGATGCCGACCAACCGTATTCTGCTGCTGGCAGGTGATGAGCTGGGGCGTCTGCGCGCAGAAGGGAAGATTGGCGATATCACCTTCAGCCTGATGGACAATAAACTTGATGAGCTGGGCCACGCGCTGGGGGGCTGCGAGCGGCTGGCCAGCACCCCGGTGCCCTTTGCCTATACGCTTATTTTGCAGCGCACGGTGTATCTGTTCTGCGCGCTGCTGCCGTTTGCGCTGGTCGGCGATCTTCACTATATGACGCCGTTCGTGTCGGTGTTTATCTCCTACACCTTCCTGTCGTGGGATTCGCTGGCGGAGGAACTGGAAGATCCGTTCGGTACCGCCGCTAACGATTTGCCGCTGAACGCGATGTGTAACACCATTGAGCGCAACCTGCTGGATATGACCGGACAGTATCCCTTACCGGAGAAACTGGTGCCGGACCGCCACTACAATCTGACCTGATTTTGTGTGTTTATTATTCGTTAAATAAGTTAAATCTAACGCGTGATAGATAACATTGATTATACAGTCATGGCCCTGATTGTTATGCTTTCGTTAACAAAACGCCCGCTATTTTGACGGATAGCGGGTGATAAGACATCAGGCGGCATTTCACCTGCAATCCGCCGCCGAAAGCGCATCAGGAGTCAACATGAGTAGTAGAAGACGCGTCGTTCCCGGCGTCCATCCCTATGATGGTCCGGCGGGCGGCTGGGGTGCCTTAAAAGCCACCGCGATTGCCGTGCGTACGCAAATGGACGCGCTCGATGCTCCCGCCACGCTGCTGCGGACCAATCAGCCGGATGGTTTTGATTGCCCTGGCTGCGCCTGGCCCGACAAAGAGCATAAATCAACGTTTCAGTTCTGTGAAAACGGCGCCAAAGCGGTGACCTGGGAAGCCACCAGTAAACGCGTGACGGCAGAGTTTCTGGCAGCCAATACCGTGACCTCGCTGCTGGCGAGGAGTGATTTCGAGC
The DNA here is from genome assembly GCF_051835185.1 of Klebsiella sp. K5-306. Lineage (NCBI taxonomy): Bacteria > Pseudomonadati > Pseudomonadota > Gammaproteobacteria > Enterobacterales > Enterobacteriaceae > Klebsiella > Klebsiella sp. K5-306. The sequence goes on along the minus strand of NZ_JAIFJY010000009.1, from coordinate 57,910 downwards.
TGGAAGGCTACGGGCGCTTAACTCAGCCTCTGGCCTATGATCAGGCCAGCGATACCCTGCGTCCTGTCTCATGGGAAGCGGCGTTTGCCCGTATCGGCGCCATTCTCCGGACGCTGCAGCCTCATGAAGTCGAGTTCTATACCTCCGGACGCGCCTCTAACGAAGCGGCCTTCCTGTTCCAGCTGTTCGCCCGCGAATATGGCACCAACAACTTTCCGGACTGCTCCAATATGTGCCATGAGTCGACCAGCGTCGGCCTGCCGCAGTCCATCGGTATCGGTAAAGGGACGGTCTCACTTGATGATTTTGATAAGACCGAGCTGGTGATTTCTATCGGCCACAATCCCGGAACCAACCATCCGCGCATGATGGGCACGCTGCACGAACTGGCGCGCCGGGGCGTGCCGATTATCGTCTTCAATCCGCTAAAAGAGCGGGCGCTGGAACGTTTCGCCGATCCGCAGAACGTCATTGAGATGGCGACCTACAGCTCAACCAACATTGCATCGACTTACTTCCAGGTCAAAGCGGGAGGCGACGCGGCGGCGCTTAAGGGCATCGCGAAGGCGCTGCTGCAGCTGGAAGCAGAGCAGGGCAAAGTGCTGGATCGGGCGTTTATCGATGAGCATACGCTGGGCTTTACCGACTTTGCGCAGGATCTACAGGCGACGCAGTGGCAGGATATCGAGCGCGAGTCGGGTTTAACGCGGGGCGATCTTGAACGGGTAGCGGCGGCCTATGCCAAATCTCACGCCACCATTATCACCTACGGCATGGGCATTACCCAGCATAATAAAGGCACCGCTAACGTCCGCCTGATAGCCGACCTGCTGTTGATGCGCGGCAATATCGGTAAGCCGGGTGCCGGAATCTGCCCGCTGCGCGGACACTCCAACGTGCAGGGTAACCGCACCGTCGGCATCACGGAAAAGCCGAGCCCCCAGTTTCTGGCCAACCTGCAGCGGGTGTTTGGTTTTACGCCGCCGCAGGAGCATGGTCATGATGCGGTAAAAGCGCTGCAGGCGATGATCGAGGGTGAATCGAAAGCGCTTCTCTGCCTGGGTGGTAACTTCGCGGTGGCTATGCCGGATAGCGAACGGGCTTTTCCGGCGATGCGGGGACTGGATTTGAGCGTGCATATTGGCACCAAGCTCAATCGTTCGCATCTTCTGGTGGCGAAAGAGACCATCATCCTGCCGTGTCTTGGGCGAACCGAACTCGATCTGCAGGAGACGGGACGGCAGTCGATCACCGTCGAAGATTCGATGTCGATGGTGCATGCATCGTCGGGCAAACTGAAACCCGGTTCGCCTGAACTGCGCTCGGAACCGGCGATTGTTGCCGGGATGGCCATGGCGACGCTGACGGAGAGCAAAATTGACTGGCTGGCGCTGGTCGCCGACTACGATCGGATCCGCGATCTGATTGAGCAGACCATCCCCGGCTTTGACCACTACAATCAGCGCATTCGCCATCCCGGCGGTTTTCGCATGCCGCTGCCGCCGACGGAGCGTATCTGGCCCACGCCGACCGGCAAAGCGATGTTTTCCGTTTTCGACGGGGTGCACGAAAACCAGCAGGTAGAAGGGCATGAGGTGATGCGCCTGGTGACGCTGCGCAGCCACGATCAATACAACACCACCATCTATGCCATGGACGATCGCTATCGCGGCGTGTTTGGCCGTCGCGACGTGCTCTTTATGAACGAACAGGATATGGCTGAGCTGGGATTTGAACACGGCGACCGGGTGGATATCCGCTCCGCGCTGCCGGGACACCATCAGCGGCTGGAAGATATCACGCTGGTTGCCTACAACATCGCCCCGGGCACCGTTGCGGCCTACTACCCTGAAGCTAACGTTCTGGTTCCTCTGGATTACCTTGATAAAGAGAGTGGAACGCCATCGTATAAATCGGCGCCCGTGCGCTTAACCTTGCGCTCGAAAGAGATTCGCGCGCTGACAGCGCTTCGCTAACCCCTTTTGCCCACGGCGATCGTCGCGTCGTGGGCAAAATCGCTACCTCTGCGCCAGAATGAGCTTAACCCCCAGCCCGACGAAACCGGCGGCAAAGCAGGCTCTCAGCCCCTGTAAAACCCCCGGACGCGTCAGCACGTATCCGCGCATCGCTGCAGAAAAGGCGCCGTAGAGCAGAAAAATCAGCAGCGTCATCAGCATAAACACAGTGCTCAGGATCAGCATTTCGCCGATCGGCGACCTCGAGTTGCGCTGGATAAACTGCGGCAGAAAGGCGAGAAAGAAGAGCGGCAGTTTGGGGTTGAGCAAATTGATCAGGATCGCGTGGCTGATGACCTGACGCGAGTTGCGTTGCTCGATGCCTGTCACGCTCAGGCTCCCGCGCTGGGTCAGGGTGGCCCACGCCAAATACAGCAGCCAGGCAACGCCGGCGTACTTAACCAGCTCGAATGCGCCTGGCGTACCGTGGAGGATGGCCGCCAGCCCGGTTATCGCCGCCAGCATATGTGGAATAATGCCCAGCGTGCAGCCGACGGCCGCGGCAAAACTCATGCGTCTGCCCGCCGTCAGGCCGGTGGCAATGGTGTAAAGCGTCCCGGTACCGGGAGCGATGACGACGATAAGCGACGTTAAGAGAAACTCAGGGCTGATAAATGCCATGATGTCTTCCTGTGGGAGAGAATCGAGGCCCTGAGTATTTCGCAAAGCGCCGCGCGGGTATTGAACAAAATTGCACAGTTTCAGCTAGCGGCTCGCCTGAACGATAGCCTGGTAGCTGCCCGGCGTGACGGCAAACTGTTTTTGAAATGCGCGGGTCAGGTGGCTTTGGTCGGCAAAACCGGCCATGAAGGCGGTATCGGCGAGGGAGTGACCCTCCATCAGCAGACGACGCGCCAGACGAACGCGGGACTGTATCAGATAGGCGTGCGGCGTGATGCCGGTCGCGCGCGCGAAGCCGCGGATCAGCTGAAAGCGGCTGAGACCGCAAAGCCTGGCAAGCGCCTCAAGAGAGATTTTCTCTTCGGGGGCATCATCGAGATATTGTCTGGCCAGCACGATGGCGGGGGAGCCGATTTTGCCCGGCCGCCTGGCGCAGAGATGAAATTGGCAAACCTGCATCAGGCAGAGCAGCAGCGCTTCTTCCACGGCGGCGTCATCCGGCGCGCTGGCAACGATCTCGCGAAACAGCCACTGCATTTGCCCGCGCAGCATCGGGTCTTCGACTACCGGGCGCAGGAGGATCTCTTCAGCCTTCATCTCTCCCTGCAACTCGTCAACGACACGCTCAGGATCGAGATAGACCATCTGCCAGCTGCGCGGGCCATCCAGTGGAATACCATCGTGCATCTCGCCCGGATTAACCATAATGATATCTCCGGCGACGGCCTCAATTTTGCCCAGATGGCTCCACGAACGCTGCGCGCCCTGAGTGAAAATCCCGATACCGAACTGGTCATGGGAATGGCGCGGAAAGCGCTGATCCGTGGCTAACGATATGGCTTCCAGGCCTGGCATGGCCAGCCGGTGCTGCTGAACGTGATGAAGGCGGGTTTTCAACGGTTTCTCCTGCCGGTGCATCCCATGAGTGTAGCCTCAGGCACGCAGGACGAGCAACGGTCGACCGGCGCTTGAATTTCATCAAGGCTGAACATAACATTTAACTAACATTTTTCCTGCTGCACCGGCAGCAGATTGCGCAAACAGTGGATGATAATGGATATTAAACAGCTTAAGTACCTGATTGCGCTCGACAGAACACGACATTTTGGCCAGGCCGCAGCGGCGTGCCACATTACTCAGCCTACGTTATCAATGCGTATTCGCAATCTCGAAGAAGAGCTCAATTTAACCCTTATCCAGCGCGGACAGCGCTTTGAAGGATTTACCCCGGAGGGCGAGCGTATTCTGGCCTGGGCGCGAGCGCTGCTGGCGGCGCATGACGGATTAGAAGCCGAGGCGGCTATCTGTCGGGGGCAGATGGTCGGCCAGCTAAGGGTGGGGATGGTGCCTTTAGCCAGCCTTAATCCGATGCAGTTGATAAAACCGCTGGCGGAGAACTATCCGGAGCTGCAGTTCAGCCTGCTGTCCATGACGTCGGAACAGATTATCGACGGCGTCAGCCGCAACCAGCTGGATTTAGGGATCTGCTACCTGCACCACGTCGATAGCCAGCTGTTCAACGTGCTCTGGCTGCCGCATACGCGTATGGGGCTGCTGCATGATAAACGTCATTATCAGTTTACCGATGCGACGCCGGAGTGGGAGACGCTGGCGGCGCTGCCGCTGGGCTTTCTGACCAAGGGCATGTACTACCGAGAATCGATTGAAATGAGCTTTAAGGCCAAGGGACTGGCGCCAAAATACGTTTTTGAAAGCGATTCAACGTTTCAGATCATCCAGGCGGTGCAGGCCGGGATCTGCTGCGCGATTATGCCGCTGAATAACGGACTGGAAGCGTTAAGCGATAACCTGGAAATCAGGCCGATCGCCGAAACGGAGGTCGACTCGATGCTGGCGCTGATCATGCGCAACAAAGAGCCGGTGTCGTCGCTGGCGGAAAAATGCTTTGCCGATGCCCAGGCGATTTTTAGCGAACGCCAGCAGGATGAAGGCGCTTAGCCTGCCATCTGCCTCTGGATAAATTCAAGCCAGACGCGCATTCTGGCGGGCATAAAATGGCGCTCCCGATAGAGGGCTGAAAGCTGTAACGGCGCCGGCGGTAACTCAAGCGTGACTTCCTGTAGCTCCCCGCGATTAATAAACGGGCGGCAGGGCTGTTCCCCCAGAATAGCGAATCCGACACCGGCAAGAGCGGCATGCAGCGCCATTTCGCCACTGTTGACGCGATAGTGCCCGTTGACGTTAACCTTTTTAAAGCTCCCGTCCGCCGCGGCAAACTGCCAGGCTTGCCCCGCGAGGGCGCTGACGGTGGTTATACAGGGTAGCGAGGTTAATTGCTCGCTGTCTGTCGGCATACCCGTTCTGGCTATCAGCTGCGGAGAAGCGACCACGCAGCAGGGAAACGAAAAGAGCGGGCGCGCAATAACGCTGATGTCTTCCATTTTGCCGCGAGTGATGATCACCGCAATATCCACATCCTCTTTTAACACCTCCATGCCCGCCAGATTAGTCGTACAGCTCACGGTTATTTTTGGATAGCGCAGGGCAAATTGCGCCATTAGCGGCGCAAACAGCGAGGGGCCAATTTCGTTAGGGAGACACAGGCGTAGGAGCCCTTCGGGTTCAGCCTGCTGTTGCGTTAGCTCAGCTTCCGTAGCGGCTAGCTGCTCCAGCACGGGTCGCATACTGGCGAGCAGCGTCTGACCGGCAGAGGTCAGCTTCATATGTCGGGTACTGCGCTGTATCAAGCGCAGCTGAAGGCTCTGCTCAAGCTGGGATATCTGTCGGCTCACGTTCGATGAGGGCATCTGCAGCGCTTTTGCGCCGGCGCTAAACGAGCCATTTTCCGCCACGGTGACGAAGACCCGTAGGGCGTTGAGATCCAATCTTTTCACTCTCGATTATCCCAATTTTGATAACTAACAACCCCATTTTTACCGTCTTATGTCCGGTTTTACCAGACGCTAGACTCCCCGTATTACACAGTCAGGAGTGTTACATGCCCGGATATCTGGTACGAATAACGTTGATCATGGCTTTTGTTCAATTCATCAACGCGCTCGAATATATGATTTTTAATCCCTTATTTGCCTGGATGGCGGCGACGTTTCAGGTGCCGGTAAGCCAGGCGGGTTACGTCACCGGCATTTATACGCTGGCTTCCGTCATTGCGGGGGTCAGCGTCTGGCGATGGGTCGGTAACGTTAAACCGCGGCGCTTTTTGCTCTGCAACATGGCCCTGCTGGGAGGGTTAACGATAATGACGCTGACCACCACCAGTTTTAGCGGATTGTTGTTTTGGCGTTTTCTCGCCGGTCTGGTCGGCGGAACAACGATGGGGGTGGGCAGCAGTTTGCTGGTCAACATTATGCCAGCACACCTGCGTCCTCGGGCGTTGGCCTCAACGATTGCCGCATTCTCGCTGGTCAGCATCGTCGGCATGCCGACGATGTTATTTCTCAGTGAAAAAATCGGCTGGCAGATAGCCCCCGCGACGATCGGCGGACTCTGCCTGATTGCGTTGCCACTGATAAAACTCGCGCTGCCGGAACAGCCCGTTGCGGCGAACCGTCAGGCAGATTTGCGCTGGTCTTCATCGGTGCTGTTTTACGCCTCCGGCAACGCCCTCGCGCAGTTCAGTGCGATGTTAATCATTCCGCTGCTGGTTCCGTTACTGACGGCGAAAATGGGGGCCAGCGGCGATCAATTACCGTGGTTCTTTTTCGCTGGCGGACTGGCGGGGCTGTGCGCCACTAAACTCACCGGCAAGCTATGCCAGCATTACAGCGGCTACCGCATCAGCCTGCTGGCCAGCCTGCTGTTTATACTGAGCCTGAGCATCGCTTTTACCTTCAACCACGGCGGCGGGCTGTTTATGGTGTTGTTTCTGGCGGCCGCCTACTGTCGCCTGGTGGCCTCATCGGCAGTGGCGATGCGTTTTCCAGAGGATGGCGCCAGGGCGGGGTTTACCCTTTTACAAAATACCCTGATGTCATTAAGTACGGCGGCGGCTTTTCTGCTTTCATCATGGTTGTTATCGGTTGCCGGGAATGGCGAGCGGGCGATGAATGGGATATTGCTGTTCTGCGCCCTGAGCGCATTGCCGCTGCCGTGGCTACTACGGGTTCAGGAGAAAAAATTAGCCGCGCGCGCCGCCGGTTAAACCGGCGGCGGCAGTCATCAAATATTCTCCAGGCTAATCCCTCGGGTTTTTGGTCCAAAGGTGCCTACTGAGAGCATCACCATCAGCATGCTGGCGACGATAAAGCTAATTACCCCGGGTGTACCGGCGTATTGCAGAATAATGCCGATCAAAATGCTGGTGATCGCCGTGGACAGGCGGCTAAAGGAGTAGCAAAAGCCGACCGCCCGCGCGCGAATATGGGTCGGGAAAACTTCGGCCTGGTAGGCGTGATAGCTAATGGTCAGCCAGGCGTTTGACCAGGTGATCATAAACCCGCAGATCACCAGCAGCACCGGACTGTTCTGAAGCGCAAACAGGGTACCAAATACCACCGTCATCAGCGCGGAAAGCACAATTTGCCATTTGTTTTCAAAACGATGGACGAAGCGGGTACAAAACAGGCAGCCAATCGGATAGGCGAGGGTAATAAAAAACGCATACAGCAGGCTGTGGGTGATGCTCGCTCCCTGGCCGGAAAGCAGGGCCGGTAGCCAATTGCCGAAGCCAAAGAAGCCGATGGCCTGGAAGAAGTTCATCACCATCAGCATAATCGTGCGTTTGCGGTACTGCGGCGCCCAGATCGCTTTAAAACTTCCCAGCCTGCGCGGATGCTCCTGCGTCTGCACCTGATGGCGCGGCGAGGGAGAAACGCCGCAGCGCTGTTCCATTTCGCACATGACCTTATGGGCCTCATCATGGCGGCCCTTTTCCTCCAGCCAGCGCGCCGATTCCGGCAGCTTCTTGCGGATGACCCAGATGATCAATGAGCAGAGCGCGCCGAAGATAATCACCCAGCGCCAGCCGGTCAGGCCAAAAAGGGTAATCGGCACCAGCATCCACGACATCAGCGCCACGGCGGGAACCGATAAAAACTGAATAAAGAAGGCGAAAGCGAAGGCTTTATTGCGCAGATGCGTCGGCACCCATTCGCTTAAGTAAGTGTCGATGGTCACCAGCTCAATACCGAGACCGATGCCCACCAGAAAGCGGCAGAAGATAACCCCTTCAGCGCTGCTTTGCAGGGCCATCATCAGGGAAAACACGCCGTACCAGGCGAGGGCGAACATAAACGTCAGGCGGCGGCCCAGTTTGTCCGCCAGCGGCGCAAGCAGGCTGGCGCCGATAAACAGCCCCATAAAGGTAGACGAGGCGAAGGCGGCCTGGTCTGAAATCCCGAAAATACCCTGTTCGCCGGTATGGAAAATATTCTCTGCCAGCAGCCCGGTACTGATATAACCGGTCTGAAAAAGATCGTAGAGCTCGAAGAAACCGCCCAGCGCCAGAAGGGTGATAAAAGACCACAGGCCAACGGAGGCGGGCAGCGCATCAATGCGAGCGGTCAGGCTGGAGTGGGAGCGTCCCGGAGAGGCGAACGCGGCGTCGCCCAGGACCTGGGTGGTAGACATATTATTATTTTCCTTAGATGAAATGTTTGCCTGCTAATGTTATTTGATTGTTAATGGTTTTAAATTTTTAATCGCATCGGTGAAAAGGCATTTGCAGAATAAAATAACGTGAATAAGGTTTGGTTGGCGTTGTATGCTGGTTTCTGCGTTTGACCCGCCCAAAGGTTGAAGGAATTCACCATCATGCCGCTAAGTTTTGACCAGAATTTCATTTAGGAAAACGAGAGATTGTTGCGCTGAGGTTATTCATCTACATTCATAGCGAGTACTCCCTCTCAGGAAAAAAATCATGTCCAGAAAGCAAGTTTTGCAAGCGGCGCTGGCGGCGGCGCTTTCGCTGACCATGATGGCGACGCCTGTTTTCGCCAACCCCGGTAACGGCAACGGCGGCGGTAATCATGGTAATAGCGGTAACCATGGGAATAACGGTAACAACGGCAATAGCGGTAAAAACAACGTTGATAAGGGCAACAAGGGTCATAAAGAAGGAAACCCGGGGCAGAGAAAAAATTACGGCAAACCCGATCATGTCTCTGCCGATATCAGCTTCTCCAGAGCGCGTTCGCTGGCGGTAAACTACGGTTTAACCGGCTATCAGTCGCTGCCGCCGGGGATAGCAAAAAACCTGGCTCGCGGAAAACCTCTGCCGCCGGGGATTGCCAAAAAAGCGGTTCCGGCATCGATGCTTAACGAACTGCCGTACTATCCTGGCTATGAATGGCGCGTGGTGGGCCAGGATTTGGTGCTAATCGCGCTGAGTACGGCGATCGTGACGTCGATAATTAATGGCGTCTTTGATTAGTCAATTAACCCCGGTTCGCGCCGGGGTTAAGGTTATCGTGGCGGGAGTTGCGCATTAAGGTCATTCTAAACAAATCGTCACTAAAGCGAGATTTTAACTTTACTCGAATAATTGAATGACTATAATGAGCACAAATTCACGCAGGAGAAATATGTTGGACAGTCACCCTTACTTAAACATCAAGGCAAGCTGACGCTATTTTTTCTGCGCTGCTTGCCAACCGGCGGGCAGCAATCTCCTCATCCAGACGATTGCATCCCATAAAAATAACGCAGCATGGCTGCGAGGATAATCGTCATGTTCATGTTTAAAAATACATTATTCCCTCCACCGTCAACACGACGTTAATCGCCTTCCGGGCGACAATTTGTCGTGTGCTTAATAAAGCACATAGTTAATTCTTCCAGCAAAAATGGAGGAAACTATGTTGATGTTTCCTTATATCGCAAATTTACTTGCCGCGATGCTGTTGGGCGCGCTGATTGGCGCTGAAAGACAGTGGCGTCAGCGTATGGCCGGCCTGCGCACCAACTCGCTGGTCGCCACCGGCGCGGCGGTTTTTATTCTGAGCTCCATTTCAACATCGCCGGACAGCCCCGGACGTATTGCCGCGCAGGTGGTATCCGGAATTGGTTTTCTCGGCGCCGGCGTCATCATGCGTGAAGGCATGAACGTGCGCGGCCTGAATACCGCCGCAACCCTGTGGTGCTCTGCGGCGATTGGTGTACTGTGCGGTTTAGGCCAGTTCTGGCAAGCAGCGGCGGCAACGCTGATAATCCTCTGCGCCAATATTCTACTGCGCGAAGCGGCGCAGAGAATTAATCAGATCCCCGGCGCGACAGAAGAAGAGAAATGCTACGTTCTGAATATTGTCTGTCAAAGCGAATATGAAAATGCGATTCGTCAGCTATTGCTTAATATCAGTAAAGAGATGACGCTCAGCCTTCAGGGACTGGTGTCGACAGCAGCAAAAGAACAAGGGCATAAAGAAATCCGCATCGAACTGGTGGGAAATACCGACTGTCGAAAAGCGCGAGATCTCATTATGACAAAAATTGGCGGGGACGAAAACATTACGTCAGTCCGCTGGTGCGTCGAGGGGAGTTAACCTCGTGACTATTTCACTCTGACAATCATTTGTCTAAGGAGGGAATGATGGATATTCCCAGGCGATTAAAGTAATAAGCGTTTAATAACGTAAAAATGAATTATGCATAAGTCATTTATGCAGGGATAACGGCGTCTTAAATTTGAGGATTAATCATGACTGACATGAAAATAGAAAACCGGAAAATAAACCGGTCTGCGTCAGAAAATGATAAGCAGCATAAAAAAAGCTTCGCCATTGAAACCGAGGCATTTAACAGTCCGGATCATACGCTGGCGCGGTTAAACAGCAGTCGCCACGGGCTCACCACCGAAGATGCCCTTGAACGACTGGATGAATACGGCCGCAATGAAGTGGCGCATGAGCAGGCGCCGCCGGCGTTGATCCAGCTTTTGCAGGCATTCAATAACCCGTTTATCTATGTCCTGATGGCGCTGGCCGCCGTCAGCTTCGTGACCGATTACTGGCTACCGCTGCGTAACGGCGAAGAGACCGATCTGACCGGGATCATCATTATCGTCACGATGGTTAGCCTGAGCGGGTTATTGCGTTTCTGGCAGGAGTTTCGCACCAACAATGCGGCGCAGGCGCTGAAATCCATGGTCCGCACCACGGCGACGGTGCTGCGTCGCGGTCCCGGGAATATGGGGCCGGTGCAGGAAGAAATTGCCATTGAGGAGCTGGTGCCCGGGGATATCATCTTCCTGGCGGCGGGGGATCTGGTTCCGGCAGACGTCCGCCTGCTGGAATCCCGGGACCTGTTTGTCAGCCAGTCGATACTCAGCGGCGAGTCGCTGCCGGTTGAAAAGTATGACGTTCTGGCCAGCGTTTCCGGTAAAGGATGCGACAGGCTTCCCGAGCCGAACAAAGATAAAAGCCTGCTGGAGATGGGCAATATCTGTCTGATGGGCACTAACGTGACCAGCGGCAGGGCACAGGCGGTGGTGGTGGCCACCGGAAACCGTACCTGGTTTGGTTCGCTGGCGAAATCCATCGTCGGCACGCGTACTCAGACGGCGTTCGACCGCGGGGTAAACAGCGTCAGCTGGCTGCTGATCCGCTTTATGCTGGTGATGGTACCGATTGTGCTGCTGATTAACGGCTTCAGCAAAGGTGATTGGGTTGAAGCCTCGCTGTTTGCCCTGGCGGTAGCGGTTGGCCTGACGCCGGAAATGCTGCCGATGATCGTCAGCTCCAACCTGGCGAAAGGCGCTATCGCCATGTCGCGGCGCAAAGTGATCGTCAAGCGGCTGAACGCCATCCAGAACTTTGGCGCTATGGACGTGCTGTGTACCGATAAAACCGGTACGTTAACTCAGGACAATATCATCCTTGAGCATCACCTTGATGTCAGCGGTCATGAGAGCGACCGGGTGCTGACGCTGGCCTGGCTTAACAGTAGCAGCCAGAGCGGGGCGCGCAACCTGATGGACCGGGCGGTGCTGCGCTTTGGCGAGGGGCGGATTGCGCCAGCGACCAAAGAGCGTTTTGTCAAACTTGATGAACTGCCGTTTGATTTTGTCCGCCGTCGGGTCTCGGTGTCGGTGGAAGATGTCCGCCACGGTGACAAAAGCCTGATCTGCAAAGGCGCGGTCGAAGAGATGCTGATGGTCGCCACGCATCTTCGTGAAGGCGATAACGTTGTGGCGCTGGATGAAACCCGACGCGATCTGCTGTTAGCCAAAACGAAGGACTATAACGCCCAGGGCTTCCGCGTGCTGCTGGTCGCAACCCGCAAGCTGGATGACTCCGCGCTGACCACGCCGCTATGCACCGCCGATGAGCAGGGATTGACGGTTGAAGGGATGCTGACTTTCCTCGATCCGCCGAAAGAGAGCGCGGGAAAAGCCATTACCGCGCTGCGCGATAACGGCGTGGCGGTGAAAGTGCTGACCGGCGATAACCCGGTGGTTACGGCGCGTATTTGCCTGGAAGTGGGCATCGATGCCCACGGTATTCTGACCGGCGCCCAGATTGAAGCGATGACGGATCGCGACCTGGAGCGAGAAGTGGAAACGCGCTCGGTATTCGCGAAGCTGACGCCGCTGCAGAAGTCGCGCATCCTGAAAACACTGCAGAAAAACGGCCACACCGTCGGCTTTCTCGGCGACGGCATCAACGATGCGCCAGCCCTGCGCGATGCGGACGTCGGCATTTCGGTTGACAGCGCGGCGGATATCGCCAAAGAGGCATCGGATATCATCCTGCTGGAAAAGGATCTGATGGTGCTGGAAGAAGGGGTGATCAAAGGACGTGAGACGTTCGGCAATATCATTAAGTACCTGAATATGACTGCCAGTTCTAACTTCGGCAACGTCTTCTCGGTACTGGTGGCCAGCGCGTTTATTCCGTTCCTGCCGATGCTGGCGATTCATCTGCTGATTCAGAACCTGATGTACGATCTCTCCCAGCTCTCGCTGCCGTGGGACAAAATGGACAAAGAGTTTCTGCGCAAGCCGCGCAAGTGGGATGCGAAGAATATCGGCCGTTTTATGCTGTGGATTGGCCCAACCTCGTCCATTTTTGATATCACCACCTTCGCGCTGATGTGGTACGTGTTTGCAGCAAATCACGTCGAAGCCCAGGCGCTGTTCCAGTCCGGGTGGTTTATTGAAGGACTGCTGTCGCAAACGCTGGTGGTGCATATGCTGAGAACGCAGAAAATTCCGTTTATCCAGAGCCGGGCGACCTTGCCGGTGCTGCTCACCACCGCGGTGATTATGGCTATCGGGATCTACATTCCGTTCTCGCCGCTGGGAGCGATGGTCGGACTGGAGCCGCTACCGCTGAGCTACTTCCCATGGCTGGTCGCGACGCTGCTCAGCTATTGCCTGGTAGCGCAGGGCATGAAGCGTTTCTATATCAAACGTTTCGGTCAGTGGTTCTGATGATAAGGAGGCGCAGAGATGAATCGTTCTCCGGACACCATCATCGCGCTGATATTTTTCCTGATGGGTTTGCTGGTGCTGCTGTTGGCAATCTGGCAAATCCTGTTCTGAAAGGGGGCGCGATGCGCAGAGGATCGCTGGATAAAGTCTTTATTCAGGTGGCGATTATTGCGGCCATCATTATTCTGCTGACAATCTGGATTAGATAAGAGGATTTTTGTCTCGTCTGTTTGTCGGGCAGCGTCTGACGTCTTGCCCGGCAAACCGTTCAGGTCAGATATTTTCCCTGGCCCGGTATAGCGCAAACTACCACCGGGCAATTTTACAGAGCTGCGCCTTATGCGATACGAGAAACAGGACGCTACTCCCGGAACTTCTCCGCAATACGCCGCTATTTCATCAAAGGTAATTCGGCAAGCATCTGCTTAAGGTTAATGGCGTCCCAGGGCAAATGTTCAGCCACGGTAACGCCGACGGGCGCCGCCAGCGCGATAGCCTGATTAACCAACCTGACCACCTCCGCCATTGTCAGTTTTCCTTCCGCTACATCGCCGAAATCATGTTCACCGCGTCCAGGTTTGGCAAAGAGCACCGAGCGGAATAGCTCGGGATTCAGCACATCGAGATCAAGATGGATTGCCAGATATTGAATATCTTCGCGCCTTATCCATTCATCCACCGTCTGAGCGCCTTCTCTCACTGCTTGCGGCTCGCAATAGGCAATTGCGTGGTCGGCAATAAACTGAGCTTCGTATTCCAGAGGACGATGAATCCCCGCAATCATAACTTTGTCTGGCGACAACGGAGTTTTAACGCTGCAGGTCAGTTCGCTATCACCGACCCCCATCAGAGCGCCAAGAACGTGCGCGTGGGAATGGGGATATTGAGCCGGGGTCATCACATCAGGGTGGGAGTCTATCCACAGAACGCCGAGTTTATCGCCATATTTTTCCAGCAACCAGGTGAAAGGGGCCAATGATACCAGACAGTCACCGCCGAGCGTGACGATAGTGTCCGGACGATATTCGGCGATTTCCTCGCGTGCGTGGCGCAATTGTTCGACAACCTGACTGCGCCCCACAATGCCACGCATCTAGCCAGTATGGCGTAAAAGAGGCTAGAATCGCCTATCGCTGGAGGAGACATAAATGTCTAAAGATTCAGAAACGTACCATAAACTGATCGTCGCGGCTGCGGCCTGTTTCTCTGAAAAGGGCTTTAACGGCACCAGCGTGCGGGAGATTGCTCAGCGGGCTGGGATCAGCCAGGGGGCGATGTACACTTATTTCAAAGGTAAAGATGAGCTGATTGAAGCCATCATTCTGGAGGAGCAGAAATCCGCGCTGGCAAAGCAGCAAGAATCGCAGAAGGGAACCTGCTTTGAACTGATTTGTCGTCTTGCCATTTCCTGTATCCAGGATGTCGGCTATCCCTCATCCCATTCGCTGTGGGTGGAGATTATTGCGGAGTCAGCCAGAAAAGAGAACCTGCGCGCGACGTTTGTCGCCAGCGATATCGTGATGCGTGAGGGCATTGGGCAGATTATTCGCCAGGGCATCGCTGCCGGGGAGTTCAGCAAGCAGGTCGATCCTGAAGAAGCCACGATGACCCTTTTTGCGCTAATTGATGGTTTTATCGGACGTAAGGCTATGACGCCTTCATTCAACGTTGAAACGGAGATTCCCCGCTTTAGCGAAGTAATGGCGGCGATTTTACAGAAAACTCCCGGAACCAGCGACGAGAGATATGGGGGATTAAAGCCCCAGCGGGCGTGAAGCCTGCCGGGGTAATCTCTTACAGATCGAAGCGGTCGAGGTTCATCACTTTGGTCCATGCGGCGACAAAGTCACTAACGAACTTTTGCCGCGCATCGCTGCAGGCATACACTTCTGCCAGCGCACGCAGGACGGAGTTAGATCCAAAGACCAGGTCAACGCGGGTCGCGGTGTATTTCTCTTCGCCGCTCTTACGGTCGCGACCGATAAACAGCTCAGCGTGCTCATCAGCGGCTTTCCAGACGGTGCCCATATCGAGCAGATTGACGAAGAAATCATTGCTCAATACGCCCACGCGGTCGGTAAACACGCCGTGACGGCTGCCGTCGAAGTTAGCGCCCAGCACGCGCAGGCCACCCACCAGTACCGTCATTTCCGGCGCCGTCAGCGTTAACTGCTGCGCCTTATCAATCAGCAGCGTTTCGGTGGAAATGCCGCCGCCAATGCGGCGATAGTTGCGGAAACCATCGGCCAGCGGCTGCAGCAGATCCATCGCTTCGACATCGGTCTGCTCCTGGCGCGCATCGACGCGGCCAGGAGCAAAGGGGACGCTAACCTGAACGCCCGCCGCAGCGGCAGCCTGCTCAATGCCCACTACGCCAGCCAGAACGATGATATCGGCCAGCGAAGCTTTACCGGACGCCTGCTGAATCGCCTGCAGGGTCGGCAGCACGCGGGTTGCGATAGCGTTCACCGGCCAGGCATTCTGCGGTTCCAGCGCCAGACGTGCGCCGTTGGCGCCGCCGCGTTTATCGCCACCGCGGAAGGTGGAAGCCGACGCCCAGGCCACGGAAACCAGCTCGCTGACCGACAGACCAGCATCGGCAATAGCGGTTTTCAGCGCGGCGATGTCTTCTGCGCCCGGATTGTGGATCGCTGCCGGTAACGGGTCTTGCCAGATCAAATCTTCTTTCGGTACTTCCGGACCCATATAGCGGGATTTCGGCCCCATATCGCGATGGATCAGTTTAAACCACGCGCGGGCGAAAGCCTCGTTAAAGGCCTGCGGATCGTTAAGGAAGCGACGGCAAATTTTATCGAATTCCGGGTCAAAGCGCAGCGTCAGGTCAGTCACCAGCATGGTCGGCTTACGTTTTATCTCTGGATTAAAAGGATCAGGGATAATTTCGGGGCCGTCTTTCGCTTCGAACTGAATCGCGCCTGCCGGGCTACGGGTTTGTACCCATTCATATTTGTACAGGTTTTCTAAGAAGTAGTTGCTCCACTGAGTCGGCGTTTGCGTCCAGACAACCTCAAGACCAGAGGTGATGGCATCCGCGCCTGCGCCGCTGTTGTAGCTGTTCGCCCAACCGAGACCCTGCGCTTCAATCGGCGCCGCCTCCGGCTCTGCGCCTACGTGGGTGGTCACCGCAGCACCGTGCGTTTTACCCAGCGTATGGCCACCGGCGATCAGCGCGACGATCTCTTCATCATTCATCGCCATATTACCGAAGGTAGCGCGAATCGCTGCGGCTGCGGAGAGCGGGTCGCCGCTGGCGTTGGGGCCTTCCGGGTTAACGTAAATCAGACCCATTTCAGTGGCGCCAATGGCCTGCTGATTCAGGCTTTCCGGATGGCGGTGAGCCAGCCATTCGGTTTCATTACCCCAGTCAACATCCAGATCCGGTTCCCAAACGTCTTCGCGGCCGGCCCCGAAGCCAAAAGTACGGAAGCCGGAATTTTCCAGCGCCACGTTGCCCGCCAGCATATAGAGGTCGGCCCAGGAGATTTTCTGACCGTATTTCTGTTTTATCGGCCACAGCAGGCGACGGGCCTTATCGAGGCTGACGTTATCCGGCCAGGAGTTGAGCGGAGCGAAACGCTGCTGACCGCGTCCGGCGCCGCCGCGACCGTCAACGGTGCGGTAGGTACCGGCGCCGTGCCATGCCATACGAATAAACAGCCCGATATAGCTGCCCCAGTCCGCTGGCCACCACTCCTGCGAGTCATTGAGCAGGGCATGCAGGTCGGCTTTCAGCGCTGAATAGTCGAGCTTTTTAAACTCTTCCCGATAGTTAAAGTTCTCCCCCAGCGGGTTAGAGCGATTGGAGTGCTGGTTCAGCAAATCGACGCGTAGCTGATTAGGCCACCAGTCGCGGTTGCCGGTACCACCGCCCGCGCTCTGCGTTGGCGTTGGCGTTTCGGCGTGAAAAGGGCATTTCCCTGCGGATGGGGTGTTCGATGGATCGTTTGACGTGCTCATATCAGGCTCCGTTTGCTTTTGTGAATGCCATTACGATATACACTGCTTCGAGTAAACGATATGTGAATAAAACTACGGATTTAATAGATAATTCCGTTCAATTGCTCTTGTAAAAACCGAACATATGTCATTGTTGAATGATTAGTTTTCGGTATTAACGCGAACACAATAATAGGAACCTCAGGGTAAAGGAATCGTTAAAACCGCTTCAGCGCCGGGGAAGACGCATTGTTTGCGTTACGACAATTTTCATGCGTAAAAAAGCTTAGCGCTGCCAGTATAAAGGCGTACCAAAAACGTCGACAAAATAGTCAATTACCGTCCGTACGTTTAGCGAAGGGTGGCGAGCGTGAGGATAAATCGCCGACACTGGCGAAGGCGTGCTGCTAATCGCGGCGGTGTAATGAGGCATCAAATGAATCAGTCTTCCCGCGCCAATGGCTTCGTTGACCATCCAGTCGGGAAAAAGTACTACCCCCATGCCGCCCAGCGCGGCGGTCAGCAACGCATCGGCGTTATTGGATGCCAGCTGGGGGGTTTGCGGATAGTGAACCCATTCGCCTTCCGCGAGGCGAAATAACCAGCGGTTAGGCCCGTTTGAACCGCTGTACACCAGCGTACTGTGCTGGCGAAGATCTTCCGGCCGCTGCGGAACACCGCGACGCTGCAGATAGCGCGGGGCGGCAACCAGATAGTGATGCTGCATCCCCAGCACTCTGGCATGAACGCTGGAATCGGGCAGGCTACCGATGCGGAAAATAACATCGGTCGCCTCCCGGTGCGGATCGATAAAGTCATCGGTCAGCGCCAGCTCAATTTGCATTTGTGGATAACGTTCGCTCAGACCCGGTAGCCATGGCGCAATATGGCGCTGGCCAAAGTAGACCGGGGCGTTGATTCGCACCAGCCCCCCAGGCTCAAGGCTCCGATCCTGCAGGTCGCGTCTGGCGGCGCTGAACTGTTCGCTGATGCCTCTGGCATGTTCGGCAAAAAGACGTCCGGCTTCGGTGGGCACCACTGCGCGGGTATTACGATAAAACAGCTGTTGGCCGAGGGAGTCTTCAAGCTGATGAATGACGCGCGACACCATGGACGGGGAAACGCCTTCCCGTCGCGCCACCACGGAAAAGCTCTGGCTGTCGTACACGGCGATGAACAGCTGTAGCGCCCGAAAATTCACATTACCCGCATCGCTCATTTATGCAATATCCGCAAAAGTGTTTCCCTGATTGTACCGTTTTTCACACTACTTCGCTGTTTTATGCTCTGCCGCCTGATTAATAAGCGGAATTTAATGATGCAGTTATTACTGATTTTTCTGGTGATTGCCGGCGGCATGGGTCTGTCCGTCGAAGCCGGGCTACTGGGACCGCTGGCCGGTCAGGTAGGGGATTTATGGGCAACGTTCAGTATATTTGGCGTCGGGAGCGCCCTCACGTTTTTGCTGATGCTGCTGTTTGGCCCGCGCCAGAGCCCCTCATTTTTCTCTTTACCCGGCTGGCAGCTCACCGGAGGCGTGCTGGGACCCATTTACGTCGTCATTTTAACCGTTGCCGTACCGGTGATCGGTATCGCTATGACCATGATCGGCATTCTTGCCGGCCAGGTCTGTAAAAGCCTGCTGATCGACCATTACGGTCTGTTCGGTTCGCCAAAACGTAAAATCGATGGGCGGCGGCTTATTGCTCTGCTGTTAATCGTTGTCGCCCTGGTTCTGATTGCCACAAGCTGAGGTTGTAAAAAATGAGTAGCATAATGATTTTGTTGGCGCTGGTCGGCGGCGCGATGCTGAGTATGCAGGCGGCGATCAACGGCCGTTTAGGTAGTCAGGTTGGCGTGTTTCGTAGCGCATTTCTCACCTTTGCCGTGGGAGGATTGATCACCGCGCTGCTGATTTTGTATTTTGAGCCTCACCAGACGATGACGCTGCTCGATGTGCCGAAATGGCAGCTGCTGGGGGCGTTTTGCGGTGTACCCTATATCGTGATTATGGTGCTGGCGGTTCAGCGTATCGGCACCGCGACGGCTACGGTAGCGGTGATTTTTGGCCAACTGGCCATGAGCCTGCTGATTGATAATTTCGGCTGGCTGGGAAATGACGCCATCGCTTTCTCCCCGGGCAGGCTGGGGGCGATCGTCTGTCTGGGGCTGGCGTTGTTCTTTATTTATCGCTCCAGTTCAGTGGCCGCAGCTGAAGATAAGCAGTAGAGAAACATCTGTTTTGCCCGGTAGCGATACGCTACCGGGCGCCCCCTGTCAGCCAGACGTCGGCCGTTATCAACTGCGAATGCATTTTCGCTTCGGGCATCATCGACAGTAGACCGGCCATCAGCATTTCTCCCGCCTCATGAAGCGCGCTAAGCGGCATTTCCGGCAGACTTTCAAGAATAAACCACATCCGCGGACTCTCCACGCTCAGGCGAGTGCGTACCCCCTGTCGCCAGTTCCAGCGTCGGCAGGTCACCCCTGCGTCATCGCACCAGACCACTTCACCCGCGTCGGGGTTTTCGAAGACGATCTTTCCCTCTTTGACGGTATCGAACGGCTCGCTGCCGTCGGCGATCTTCAGTTGCGGGACGCCAACGTAAGCCGCCAGGTTTTCCCCACCGACCGGCACGGCGTAGCGCAGGCTCACCGCATTATAGAGATCGACGATCGGATCGAGCGATGCCATTTCGCCATCGCGCAGCACCCGCCTGCGCAAGGCTTCCGCCGAGCAGGGCGTGCGCTTAGGCTTTGCGCCAAAGGCGCGGAATACCTCGTTCCAGGCCTGCAAATGTGCTTCCGCCCACTGCGGCTCACCGGCGATAACCGCACGGCAGGCGGAATGGAGCGCTTCTGCACCAACCTGCGGCGCGCGTACGGGAGCAGAGATAACATCAATGCTCAGGGCGCGAAAGCCGGGAGCCAGCCCCGACACCTGTGGGCTGATTGACGGTAATACGTTATTCATTGGATAATCCTTTAACGACTATTTTAAAGCATGATATCGACCGATGACCATAAAAGTCAATATAACGACCGGGGCGGGCGCTGATGCCGCCAGCATCAATGAAGCCGTTGCGGCGCGCATTAAGCGCTATCGGGCGGAAAAGAAGATCTCCCTCGACGAGCTATCAAGGCGCGCGGGCGTCAGCAAAGGGATGCTGGTAGACATTGAAGCCTGCCGGGCTAACCCGAGCATTGCGCTGTTATGCCGTCTGGCGTCAGCCATGGGCGTTGCGGTGGCCGATTTCGTCAATGTTGCCACCGCGCCGCCGGTGAAGGCGATCGCCGCAGGCGATATCCCCACGCTGTGGCAGGGTGAACAGGGCGGCCACGCGCGACTGCTAGCCGGAACCAGCGGTCCTGATATGGTGGAACTCTGGCAGTGGAGTCTTTATCCGGGCGAAATTTTTACTTCTCCAGGCCACGGAGAAGGGACCACGGAGCTGCTTTTTGTGACCGAGGGCGCCCTGACATTAACGGTGAACGACAGCCTCTATTTGATTCCCGCCGGTGATTCAGCCGTCGCACGTACCGACGCCCCGCATAGCTACGCTAACGCCGGCGAGACGGTGACGCGATTCACCATGACGGTCAGTGAAAAAGCGCGCTAGCCATTCGCCTCCGTCGATCTTACGATGGAGGTTATTTCAGTGACAGTGTCACTTTAAATCTCTAACATGCTGATACATTTCTGCCAAATCATTAGCAACCTTTCGGTAGGGCTCCCGCTGCGATAACGCTATTCTTCCCCGCTTTTCCTTTTTCAGGCCCTTTGTAACCCAGGTAAATGACCGCTAATGTCCCTTATGAGAGATGAAATTCGCGACCATTCAGCGGAAGAGATGTTATTTATCCGCCGTGCTGTCATTGCGTTTCTACTGGTGGTGGTCTGCTTTGCTGTCCTGATTGTTAACCTCTACCGCCTGCAGGTAGAGCAGCACGACTTTTATCAGACCCGTTCAAACCAGAACGACATTAAAATGCTGCCCATCGCGCCGAGCCGCGGGCTGATTTTCGACCGCAACGGCATCCCGCTGGTACAAAATATTACCCTCTACCGTTTACAGGTGATCCCGAGCAAAATCGCCGATATGACGGCGCTGCTGCAGCAGCTGACGCCGATTGTTGATTTAACCCCGCAGGATATCGCCGACTTCCGCGACGATATGCACCACACCAGCCGCTACAAAGAGGTGACCTTAAAATCGGACCTGAGCGATATTGAGGTGGCGCGTTTTGCCGTCAATGAGTTCCATTTTCCCGGCGTTACCGTAGAGAGCTACCAGCAGCGCGCTTATCCCTACGGCGCCGAGCTGGCGCACGTGGTTGGCTATGTCTCGAAGATCAACGACAGCGATTTGCAAAAGCTGGCCAAAGCCGGCGAAGAAGAGAACTACGCCGCCGACCATAATATCGGTAAGCAGGGCATCGAAGGCTACTATGAGAAAGCGCTGCACGGCACCACCGGTTATCAGGAGGTTGAGGTGGATAACCACGGGCGGGTGGTGCGTCTGCTAAAAGAGGTGCCACCGGTGGCTGGGAAGAACATCTACCTGACGCTGGATTTGCATCTGCAGCAGTATATCGAGTCGGTGCTGAAGGGGCAGCGCGCGGCGGTGGTCGCCGTCGATCCGCGCGACGGCGGCGTGCTGGCGATGGTTTCCAGCCCCAGCTATGACCCGAATCCCTTTGTCAGAGGCATTGGCTACCAGGCCTATCGTTCGCTGCTCGAAAACCCCGACCGTCCGCTGATTAACCGTGTCACCCAGGGGCTCTATCCGCCCGCGTCGACGGTGAAGCCCTACATGGCGCTGTCGGCGCTATCGGCGGGCGTAATCACGCCAACCACCTCCTTCTTCGGCGCGCCGACGTGGACGCTGCCGGGAACCCAGCGCCGCTACCGCGACTGGCTGAAGAGCGGCCACGGCATGCTTAACGTCACCAAAGCGATCGAAGAGTCGGCGGATACGTTTTTCTATCAGGTGGCGTTTGAGATGGGGATCGACCGTATTCACGAGTGGCTGAGCAAGTTCGGTTACGGTCAGTCTACCGGTATCGATCTTAACGAAGAGTATGCCGGGGTGCTACCGAGCCGGGAGTGGAAACAGCGGGTGCATAAAAAACCGTGGTATCAGGGGGATACCATTTCCGTCGGCATCGGCCAGGGCTACTGGATTGCCACGCCGATCCAGATGGTTAAAGCGCTGACGACCCTGATAAATAACGGCAAAGTGCAAAATCCGCATCTGCTTTACTCCATGAAGCAGGGGAATAGGGTCGAGCGCTATCAGCCACCGCAGAATCTGCCGCAGATTGGCGATCCGCATTCGCCATACTGGGACGTAGTGCGCAACGGTATGTACGGCATGGCGAACCTGCCAAACGGCACCGGGTATAAGCTGTTCCATACCGCGCCGTACCAGATCGCGGCAAAATCGGGGACGTCCCAGGTCTTCAGCCTGAAGGAGAATCAGACCTACAACGCGAAGATGATCCCGGTGCGCCTGCGCGACCATATCTTCTACACCCTGTTTGCGCCGTATCAGCATCCGAAGGTGGCGATGGCGCTGATTCTGGAGAACGGCGGCGGCGATGGCGTAGTGGCAGGACCGACGGCACGCGCCATCCTCGACCATATCTTTGACCCGGCCAACGCGCCGGCTGAACAGGGTGCTGCGGCTGCGGTGCCGCAGGTGGAGAGCGCGGACGCGCAGTAGACGTTATTCGCCCGGAGCATAAGCGTTAGCGGATAGGTTATTTGCCCCCGCTGGCGCTTTTGCTCATAGTAGGGCTCTGTGTTGTTGTGAAAAAAGGCCCTCCGATGTCGTTAAGCCGAAATACGCTTCTTATTGTGCAGACCGGCACCCCGCCGGATGAAATCGCCTCCGACCACGGCGATCTTCCCTCCTGGTTTGCTCATTTACTGGCGCCGTGGCGCAATAAAATCAGCGTGGCGCGAGTGTTTGCCGGGGAGACGCTTCCCGCCCCGGATAACGCGACCGTCGCGGTGATTACCGGCTCATGGGATATGGTGACCGAACGCCTGCCGTGGAGCGAAATGACCGCGGCCTGGATCCGCGAGGCAATGGCAATAGAGATGCCGCTGTTTGGCGTCTGTTACGGGCATCAGCTGATGGCGCATGCGCTGGGCGGCGAGGTGGATTACCATCCTGCCGGGCGCGAGGCCGGAAGCAAAACTATTTCGCTGTCAGAAAGCGGGCGGGCGGATCGTCTTCTGGCCGATCATCCGGCGCCGTTCAGCGCGCATCTGACTCATATGCAAACGGTCACCCGATTACCGCCGGGGGCGAAGGTGCTGGCCTCGTCGCAGCACGATCCGCACCAGATTGTGCGCTACGGCGCCCATGCCGTCTCCACCCAGTTCCACCCGGAAATCACGCCGGCGATTGCCCGCTCGCTGATCGCGTACCGTCAGGCGGCACTGCGCAACGAGGGTATTGACCCGGATAATCTGAGCCTTGAGGTTGAGGAAAGCCCGGTGGCCTCGGCGATTTTGACCCGCTTTGTTGCCGGCTATCTGCCGCCGGATCGGGAAACGGCGTAACGTTAGCGCTGGTTTTCCTCAAGCCAGGCCGCTGTTTCTCGCAGGATTTCATCTGAAAACGCCGAATCAGCGGTCATTCGCGCCAGAATCAACGCCCCGACCATGGCAGACCAGTTGCCAATCGCCGCACGACGGCTCTTTTCCGGGTTTTTCTCATTAATCGCTTCGCTGAGATAAGCTATCTGCTGCTGCAGTCGCGCGGTCATTTCATCGCGTGCGGATTCAGACTGGCGGATGGTCTCCGCCGCCAGCGCTGCCAGCGGGCAACCGCTGGCAAAATTATCCCGGTGCTCGGGTGAGAGATAACGTGCGATAAGCAATTCGACGTCGTTATCCGCCGCTTCGCTCTCTATCTTCAGTTCAGCAAGGGTTTGTGCGATCAGGTCATCCTTCGATTTAAAGTAGCCGTAAAATCCGCCGTGGGTCAGACCGGCTGATTTCATAATATCAGTGACCGTGACCGCGTCAAAACCGCGCTCACGAAACAACCGGCCGGCGGCGGTCAGGATTGTCTGCTTATTCTCTTCAACCTGTTTTCTGCTCACTCTCATGGCGCGTTCCTGCGATAAATTATTTATGATGACCATCATATAACAATATTTACAGCTTACCCAGCTCGTGCCATTATACATGGCGGCCATCATGTATAATTCAGGAGTGTCGTTATGAGCAGTCAATCAGCAGTACTGGTGACCGGGGCATCGACAGGTATTGGCGCAGTCTATGCCGAACGTTTTGCTCGCCGCGGTCATGACCTGGTGCTCGTTGCGCGTCATCTCGAGCGGCTGACGGCGCTGGCCGAGCGGCTGCGCGGTGAAACCGGCGTTCAGGTCGACATCCTGCAGGCCGACTTAACTCAGGATAGCGACATTACCGCAGTCGAGCAGCGGCTGCGGGAAGACGCACAAATTGGGATTCTGATTAACAATGCCGGCACGTCGATACCAGGCGATTTTCTTAACCAGAGCAGCGCCGATATCACTCGGCTGATTACCCTCAACGTTACTGCCGTGACCCGCCTGGCAAACGCTATCGCACCGCGTCTGACCCGGGCCGGAGCAGGGGCCATCGTCAATATTGCATCGGTGGTTGGGCTGGGCCCGGAAATGGGCCTGACCGTATACGGCGCGACAAAAGCGTTTGTGCTGTTTCTTTCGCAGGGGCTCGACGTTGAGCTAAGCGCGAAGGGCGTATACGTGCAGGCGGTCCTGCCTGCGGCCACCCGTACCGAAATCTGGCAGCATAGCGGTAAAGATGTCAACGCCATTCCCGGCGTTATGGAGGTGGAGAAACTGGTGGATGCCGCCCTGGTCGGTTTTGACCGCCGCGAATTGGTCACCATACCGCCGCTGCAGGACGAAACGCAGTGGCAAATGCTTAACGCGATGCGTCAGGCTATGCTGCCCGCTTTCGTGCAATCTGAGCCAGCGGCACGTTATCTCGCCTGATCGTTTGTTTGTCTCACCGTGTATCGGAAAGGAGAGTCGATACACGGTGCGACAACATCGCGCCATCGCACGTCCGGCGCAGATATAACGCCTCGGGGAAAGCGCCCGAAGTGGCAGAATTTCCCGGAGGCGATGCTGCTTATCTGTCCGGGCTACGCGTCCTCAGCAGTCTGCAGGACTGTAGCCTGGGCAGACGCTTTGCGCCGCCCCCGGGAAATGGCGTGACAACGTCACAAGCTCAGGGCGAAACCCAATAAAAAAGCCGATAAGGTAAGTTATCGGCTTTCGTGGTCAATGCGAAAAGCTTACTGCGCCAGCAGCTCCTGGGCGGTGCGGTCGACCAGGCTCAGCAGCACCTTCACGTCATCTAACGTAACGATCGGGTTCAGCAAGGTTAGCTTCAGGCAGGTAACGCCGTTGTGCTCGGTCACCCCGACGTTAGCGCGGCCGGAAGCCAGCAGCGCATCGCCAACCCGCTGGTTGAGCAGGGCGATGGCGGCGTCGTCGCTGCCCGCCATCTGCTGCGGACGGGAACGGAACAGCACGCTCGCCAGCTGCGGCTGCATCACCAGTTCCAGCGTCGGCTGCGTTTCGACATAATCCGCTACGTTCAGCGCCATCGTCACGCCGTGATCGATGATTTCCGCGTACTGCTTCTGGCCCAGCGCCTCAAGACCCATCCACAGCTTCAGCGCGTCGAAGCGGCGGGTGGTCTGCAGCGATTTGGACACCAGGTTCGGTACGCCATGCTCTTCATCGAACTCAGAGTTCAGATAGGCCGCCTGATAGCGCATCAGCTCGTAGTGACGGGCTTCTTTTAACAGAAACGCGCCGCAGCTGATGGTCTGGAAGAACTGCTTATGGAAATCCAGAGTGATGGAATCCACTAAGTCAATGCCGTCCAGACGATCGCGATACTTCTCAGACATCAGCAGCGCGCCGCCCCAGGCTGCGTCAACGTGCAGCCAGATCTGATGCTCTGCCGCGACAGCCGCGATTTCTCGCAGCGGGTCAATGGCCCCCGCGTCGGTAGTGCCAGCGGTAGCGACAATCGCCATAATCTGCTCGCCGTTAGCCTGAGCCTCGGCGATTTTCGCTTTCAGGTCCGCCACGTCCATCCGCGCGAATTGGTCGGTTTTCACCAGCGTCACGGAACGGTAGCCGAGGCCCATCAGCGCCATGTTCTTCTGCACCGAGAAGTGGGCATTTTCAGAACACAGTACTTTGTAGCGACGAACATCGCCCGGCAGACCATCCTGCTGGATGGAGTGGCCCTGGCGGGCAAAGAAGGCATCGCGCGCCAGCATCAGCCCCATCATGTTGCTCTGGGTACCGCCGCTGGTGAACACGCCCGCATCGCCAGCGCCGTAGCCGACCTGCGCACGCAGCCATTCAATCAGCTTGATCTCAATGATGGTGGCTGACGGGCTTTGATCCCAGGAATCCATGCTCTGGTTGGTGGCGTTAATCAGCACTTCCGCCGCCTGGCTAATCACCAGGCTCGGGCAGTGTAGATGCGCCACGCACTGCGGGTGATGTACCGACAGGCTGTCTTTCAGGAAGTACTCGATCGCACGTTCAATCGCCGCCTGGTTGCCCAGACCCTGTTCGTTGAAATCAAGGGTGATGCGCTCACGCAGTTCGTCAACGCTTTTCCCCTGATACATTTCAGGCTGCTGCAACCACTGCGCGACAGCCTGGCTGGTCTGGGCGATCGCTTGCTGATAGGCATCAATACTCTGTGCGGAACCAGCAAGAATCGGATTCAACTTGGACATTGCGGTCACTTACTCCACTCAGACCGGTTTTACGCCGGCGGCCAGCAGGGCCTGTTCAAATTTGTCGAAGAAAATTTCCAGCTCAGCGTTGCTGATCAGCAGGGACGGCAGCAGACGCAGCACGCAGCCGTGGCGACCGCCGCGCTCGAGGATCACACCCGCTTCGAAGCATTTCTTCTGCAGCAGGGCGGAGAGTTCGCCGTCCGCCGGGTAGCAGCCCATGTGATCCGGCGCTTCGTTCGGTTTAACGATCTCAATACCGATCATCAGGCCCAGACCGCGAACGTGGCCAATCACCGGATAGCGTTTCTGCATCTCGGCCAGCTTGCCCTTCAGCCATTCGCCCTGAGCGGCGGTTTTATCCGCAATGTTATTGTCTTTCAGGTGGCGCAGGGTGGTCAGGCCGGTCGCCATCGCCAGCTGGTTGCCGCGGAAGGTGCCGGTGTGGTGACCCGGTTCCCAGGCGTCGAACTGCTTTTTGATACCGAGAACGGCCAGCGGCAGACCGCCGCCGACGGCTTTCGACATCACGATAATGTCCGGCTCGATGCCCGCGTGTTCGAAGGCGAAGAATTTACCGGTACGCGCAAAGCCCGCCTGAACTTCATCGACGATCAGCAGAATGCCGTGTTCCTGAGTCACTTTACGGATGCGCTGCAGCCACTCGACCGGAGCCGGGTTCACGCCGCCTTCACCCTGAACGGCTTCAAGGATCACCGCCGCCGGTTTACGCACGCCGCTTTCGACGTCGTTAATCAGGTTTTCGAAGTAGTAGGTCAGCGCTTTTACGCCGGCCTCACCGCCGATACCCAGCGGGCAGCGGTACTGGTGCGGGTAAGGCATAAACTGCACTTCCGGCATCATGCCGTTAACCGCCGCTTTGGGCGACAGGTTACCGGTGACGGACAGCGCGCCGTGGGTCATCCCGTGGTAACCGCCGGAGAAGCTGATTACGGAAGTACGGCCGGTGTATTTTTTCGCCAGCTTCAGCGCCGCTTCTACGGCGTCAGCGCCGGAGGGACCGGTGAACTGCAGGCAGTATTCTTTACCTTCGCCCGGCAGCAGGGAAAGCAGGTATTCAGAGAAGCGATCTTTTAACGGAGTGGTGAGATCGAGAGTATGTAACGGCAAGCCGCTGGTAATGACACTTTGGATGCTCTGCAGCACATCAGGGTGGTTGTGACCGAGAGCCAGAGTACCTGCGCCGGCAAGGCAGTCGAGATACTGTTTGTTATCCGCATCGGTCAGCCAGACGCCTTCCGCTTTAGTAATCGCAAGGGGCAGCTTGCGCGGGTAGCTCCTGACATTCGATTCGAATTCAGCCTGACGGGCCAAAAAGGTATCGTTGTTTGCATCTAATAAATCTGCGCCTAAAGTATCAATACGGACTTTATCCGTCATCATATCACTCCCACAACCAGCGTTACGGTTGAGCGCTGGTTGAATAAAATGGTGTAAGAAAATGAATCGCCATGCATTAAAGCGGGCACAATATATGGCTTTTTAGAACCGCGTTCAACGTTTTATTGATTAAGCTATATTTACGTTATTTTTACACTGCAAAATTAACGCATAACGCATTGATAAAAAAGAAGTGTTTTAAAGGATGAAAGACCTTTAAAATTGTAATTATTAGTGAGGGATTCTCGCAATTTTTATTACTGCCGCCTGGCTATTGCTGGCGAAAGATTTCCGCCAGCAATGGTATGACTTAGTGCAGTTCAACCGCATAATTCGTTAAAGGTGTGACTTTTTTCACCAACTTGTTGTTATATAAAAACTGTTCATAAGCTTCATAACGAGGTTTATCCAGCGCTGCCGGATCGCTGGCAAACAGAGGAAGAGTTTTCAGCCAGGCCTGCTTGTTCAGCTCCGTGTTAAGTTCAGGATGCGCGTCGGCAAACGCCTGCCAGGTTTCCTGCGGATGAGCGCGAAGGTAAGCAACGCCTTTTTGCAGCGCTTGCAGGAACGTCCTGATTTTCGGCGCGTTGACGTCGTCCCGGTTGGCGACAATCACCAGCTCATCGTAGGCCGGGACGCCGTAATCCTCGACGTTCATCACCTGCGGATCTTTCCCCTGAAGCTGCAGTTCCAGCGCTTCGATATTACGATAGCCGCCAATCACCGCATCGACCTGTCCGGCCAGCAGGGCGCTGGTCAGCTGAAAGTTAACATTGATGAGCTTGATGCTTTTGGGATCGATTTTCGCGTGCTGTGCCATAGTGGCCAGCGTCGCTTGTTCGATTCCGCTTACCGAATACCCCACTTTTTTGCCCTGCAGATCGGCGGGAGATTTGATGCTTTTATCCAGCGCGATCACCGTGTTCAGCGGCGAATTAATCAGCGTGCCGACGCGGACCAGCGGCAGACCTTCATCGGCAAAAAAATGCACCTGCGGCTGGTAGGTAATCGCCAGGTCCGCCTGGCGGGCGGCGACTAATCGCGGCGGCAGCGCCGGGTCGGACGGTGGCACAATTTTAACGTCCAGACCCGCCTCTTTAAAGGCGCCAATCTGTTCAGCCACCACGATCGGCGCGTGGTCGGGATTGATATACCAGTCCAGCACCAGGGTGAGTTTTTCATTGGCCAGCGCCTGACCGCTGAACAGCGCGGCAAGCGTTATACCGGCATAAACACGTTTACGCATGGTTAGTCCTTTTATTTAAGAGCGTCATTCCGGCGTCCAGTTAATCAGCCGGTGTAAAAAAGCATCCACCGCCAGCCACAGCAGGACGGTCAGTAGCACCAGAATAAACAGGGCTGCAAAGCAGATATCGGTTTGCAGACGGGCATTGGCGTTAAGCATGACGTAGCCCAGTCCTTCGGCTGAACCGACCCATTCGCCGATAATCGCCCCGATGGGCGCAACGGCGGCCGCCATCCGCAGACCGGAACCGAGGGCCGGAAGGGCAGCCATCATGCGGACGTGGCGCAGCTGCGCGCCAAAAGAGGCGCCCATGGTGCGCGCGAGGTCAAGATAGTCCTGGTTAACCCGGCGCAGGCCGTCAAAAAACGCCGAGGTGACGGGAAAGAAGATCACCAGCACCGCCATCATAACCTTGGCGCTCATCCCGAAGCCGAACCACAGCACCAGCAGCGGGGCAAGGGTAAAGACCGGGATCGCCTGGCTGGTCAGCACCAACGGCATCAGCCAACGCTGAAGGCGCGGCGAAACAATCATGCACAGCGCCAGTATCACGCCGAGCAGAACGCCGAGCGCGAGACCGCTGAGGATCTCGCTTAATGTGATCAGCGTGTGCCCACCGAGGTAGGCGCGGTTGACCCACAGGGCGCTTGCCACTGCCGAAGGCGAAGGCAGCAGAAAGGCGGGAATGCCGCTGCGGGTCACCAGCCACCAAATCAGGAGCAGGCCGCAGAACACCACGGCGGCGCGAAACAGTTTTGCGCTCATTCGTTAGCCCTTATCAGCTGTTGCAGCAACTCCGCCTGACCGGCTAATAGCGCCGGATCGTCCGGCGCGCGCGGCGGTATGCCGGACAAGCGATGCGTGTCGTCAATCCCGCCGGGGGCCGGGGAAAGGACGAGCAGACGGTGGCTCAGACGGCAGGCTTCCATCGGATCGTGGGTGATCAGTACAACGGTCCGGTTCACCAACAGCCGGGCGGCCAGGGACTGAATACGCGTGCGGGTGATCGTGTCGAGCGCGGAAAAGGGCTCGTCCATCAGCACGATGGGCCGGTCTTCGTAGAGCGTACGCGCCAGCGCCGCACGCTGACGCATGCCGCCGGAGAGAGCGGCCGGGCGGTCATCGGCGCAGTGTTCAAGCCCAACCTGCTGTAGCAGCGTGGTCACGCGCAGGTGATCGATGCGCTCCCCGCGCAGGCGCGCCCCCAGCGAGACGTTGTCGCGCACGCTTAGCCACGGGTAAAGCAGATCTTTTTGCCCCATCCACGCCAGGCGTCCGGCAATCGCCAGGCCATCGCTGGCGCGAACTTCGCCCCCAGAGGCTTTCGCCAGCCCGGCGATGATGCGCAGGAGGCTGGTTTTACCGGCGCCGCTGGCCCCCAGCAGCGAGCTCCACTGGCCGCCAGGAATAGAGAACGTCAAATTGTCGAAGATCGGTCGTAAACCAAAGCGCAGGCTCAGTCCGCGTACTTCGATGCCGGGAGCCATCACGCCTGGCGCTCCGCGAGGGCGTTAAGGCCCATTTGCCAGAAGTTAGCCTCCAGGCGCGTAGCGGTCGTGAAAATGGCGCTGAGTTCGGCAAAACGCGCTTCACCGCCGCGCTGCTGCCAGAGGGTTTCCAGCAGGTTTAAGGCTGCATTGACGCCGTTAAGGTAGCCCTCATCACCATAGTTGCGGATCCACGAGGCATACGGGTTGGCAGTCAGCCGGGTCGCCGGGTCGTGCAGCAGACCGAGGCCGATTTCCGCATAGCCGGCCACGCAGGGCATCAGCGCCGCCAGTAGATCCAGCGCATCGCCGGCGTGGCCAATGTCCAGTACGTAGCGGGTATAATTTACCGTTTCAGCGGCTTCCTCTTCAGCCGCCATCGTCGCTTCATCCAACCCCCATCCCGTACAGTAGCCGACGTGCAGCGGCAGTTCGTCGAGAATGGCGTTCATGGACGCGGCGGCAACGCGCATTTCCGCGAGGGTACGCAGCTTGCTCACCAGCAGCGCGTAGCTGCGTGCAAAGTGGATCAGGAACAGGTAGTCCTGCGTCAGATAGCGACGGAAAGCGGGTTCGGGAAGGGTGCCGTCGGCAAGCTGGCGCAGGAAGGGATGGGCGATGTAGCGCTGCCAGTCAGCACCGGCCTGCAGGCGCAGTCGACCATAAATACCCTGAGTAAATGCGGGAAGAATCACAGGACCTCCTGATAATAGGGAGATCCGGGCGTGCTAAAAGAAGTGTGAACAGGCAATGGCGCAAAACTGGCGGAAATGCCGACCCGTCCCTTCGCTGGCATGACCCAGATCAGGTTCAAAGGGTTCGGCTTACGCCATCTCAGCCCTCACGGGACACCCCTCGGTTTGGCACCTGTTATACGACATTCGCTTTTTGATTACAATGCTGTGAATTTGCTGAGAGTTGGTGACACTGTCACGTTAAGACACTGCGATAAATGGCCGTTGTGCATCATTTTGGCCCGGTGGCGGCTGGCGTCTTGCCGGGCGCAGAACGGCCCGATTCTCTTTGGCCGGGCAAGGCGTCAGCCGCCGCCCGGCAAATATTATTTATGGATTAATGGAAATCGACCCAGCTGGCGCCACTGTCTGCTGAACGTACGCAGTTCTCAACCCAATGCACGCCGAGAGCACCGGCTTTGGCATCCGGGTACCAGAAGTTTTCCAGCAAAGCAGCGTCGCGACGATCGGTAGCATCCATGGCGATGGCGAAGCGGCGGTACAAATTCGACCAGGCCTCAAACAGCCCTTCGGGATGGCCGCCGCCGATCCGGTCATCCTGCAGAGCCAGCGGGTCCAGATAGGGCATACCGCGTTCGAGAATGCGCACCGGCTCGCCCTGAATCTCATAGCGCAGCTGATTCGGCTGTTCATCCCACCACTCAAGGCTGGCTTTTTCTCCGACGATACGGACTTTCTGCCCGTGCATTGAGCCGCTGTTGACCGCCGAGCACCACATCGAACCCACGGCGCCGTTGTCGTACTCCATCAGCACATGCGCGTTATCCTCCAGCGGCGCGCGGCTTTTGACAAAGCTCTGGCGGGAGCACATCAGGCGAGTGATATTGAGCTTCGGCGCCATGGTCTCCGCCAGAAACAGCGGGTGAGTGGCGAGATCGCCCAGAACGTAGCTGGGACCAACAAACTTCGGGTCCACTCGCCAGCGGGTACTGGGGTTTTCCTGCTCCACAGGCTGGTTATGAAAACCGTGGGCGAACTGCATATTGATAATGCGTATCTCGCCCAGCAGCCCCTGCTCAATCATCTGCCGCGCCTGCAGAATCAGCTGATGACCGGCGTAGCCGTAAGTCACGCCGATGATTTTGCGCTGTTTTTCGCTCAGGGCCACCAGCGCATCGGCCTCTTCGCCGGTAAAACAGAGCGGTTTTTCGCAGACCACATGCAATCCGGCCTCCAGCGCCGCGCGGCAAATGGCGTAGTGGGTATTGTTCGGCGTAGCGATGGAAACCGCTTCAATACCGTCCTCCCGCGCGGCCTCTTCGCGAAACAGCGTTTCGTAGTCGGGGTAACAGCGCCCGGCCTCCACGCCCAGCTGCTGGCCAAACTCACGCCCGCGCTGAGCGTCAATATCGAAGGCCCCGGCCAGCAGGGTAAACGTGCCGTCGCGCAGCGCCGCGGAGCGGTGAATATAGCCAATCTGGCTGCTTCCGCCGCCGCCCACCATACCCCAGCGTAACGACCGGCCAACAGGTTTAATACCGTTAATCATGTTTCATCTCCCGATTAAAAACCAACCGAATGCAGGTAGCGCAGGCTTTCCGTGACCGCCTTAAGGCTGCCCTCGACGTTGCGCGGGTCGCGCTCTTGCTCAATGGTGATCCAGCCTTGATAGCCGCGTTTGTCGAGAAAGGCGCGCACCGCCGGATAATCAATGGCGCCGCTGCCGAGCGGACACATCACGCCCTCCGCGCAGGCAGAGAAGAAGTCGATGCCGCGGGAAATCACGCGCCTGAATACCTGCGGATCGACATCTTTAAAGTGCAGGTAGTCAAGGCGATCAAAATGGCGATCCAGCCAGCTGATGGGGTCCATACCCGAATAGAAGAGATGGCCGGTGTCGAGACACAATCCGGCAACATCATGGGGGATTTGCGCCGCGAGCAGGTCGATTTCGTCGGCAAACTCGATGCAGCCGCCGGCGTGAGGATGGATAACCGGGCGAACGCCGTACTCCTGCCACGCCAGTTGGCTGATGGTAATAATATGGCCGATCATCCGCTGCCAGTCGTCGGGAGAGAGGCGGGGGGCCAGTTCGCTGTGTCCGGCGTATTTCGCCCGCAGCGGATTGCCGAAATCAATAATCACCAGATAAGGCGGCTGGAAGGGGTTGCCCGGCGTCTTCTCCGCCGACGGAACCTGCGACAGGTTGCGGCAAATGTTATGCGTCAGTGCGACAATATTCGCAAAGTTCTCTTCGCTGACCAGATCGTCAAAGATCGTTCCGGCCACCAGCGACAGCCCCTGCTTATTCAGCGCGGCGCTGAGTTCATCGGCTCGGGTCGGCAGATAGCTCCACGGCCCCAGTTCAATACTTTTATAACCGGCCGTCGCCGCCTCTTCCAGCACCTTGGTCCACGGCGGCAGGTAAGGATTTTTGGGATCATCGACGCCCCAGCTGCACGGCGCGTTGGCAATATGTATGGTCATGATGGCTTCCTTTTCAGATGAGGAGAAAACATGACCAGTATTGAATGAAAATTTCATCTTCAACAATCATGAAATTTAAATTCTTTGATGGAATTCAAGGTTTATTTTGATGTTTTAATTGATAGTTTTTTATCAAATGTAGCGCTGAAGCGGAGCGCGGAGAATATACCCGCGCTTTCGTCGATCAGAGGTTTTCTTTGGTAAGTAAATCAAACGGCTGCAGGGCGTTAATAAACGTCGCCTGCGGCTGGTGAGCGCACTGGACAAAGGCGTCGACGGTCGCTGAGGCGAATTCGGCAAGCCGATGAGCCAGCATCAGATCGATTGTCCCGTCGATTAGCGCCAGCTCGCCGTGGTCTACCGGGCCATGACAAATCAGCGTGACCTGATGCTGACGCTGATGCGCATGCAGCGCGGCGATAATCCCTTCCACGCCGCCGCAGGGCGCGTAGATGGCCTCCAGATCGGGATAACGCTGCAGCATCTCCTCCGTCACCCGGCGGGCGATATCGGCGCGTTCGTGGCTGCGTACAGGCTCCAGCACCCGGTCGCCTTTGCCATGTTCGCGCAGGTAGGAACGGAAACTTATCTCGCAGCTTTCCTGACAAATAAATCGGTTATCGCCGACGATAATACCGATTTCGCCGCTTCCATGACACAGTCTGTCCACCGCCCAACCGGCGGTGCGGCCCGCTTTCTGATTATCCAGCCCAATGTAGCCGGTGCGTTGCGGGATGCTCATATCGGAGAGCAGGGTAAAGACGCGCACGCCTTTATCAACGGCCTGAGCAACGGCATGGCGGATAAGCGGATTATCCAGCGCCACAATACCGATTGCGTCAACCTCTTCGCTGAGGCGGGCGATTGCGGCAACCATGTCGTCAATGGCGTTAATGTCATAATGCAGAAACACCGGCGCCTGTGCCGGACTATGCCAGGGCAATGCCGCCTGCTCAAGCGCCTGCGCCAGCTGATGGTAAAACGAGTGCGACTCCTGCAGCAGGATGAACCCCATTCTCAGCGGGATCGCCGACTGACCGGCTGCCAGCCGATACTGCGATTGTTCGAGCGCAAAGCCTAAGCGCCTGGCGGACTCAAGCACTTTACGTTCGGTGCTCTCTTTCACGGGAGTTCGTTTATTCAACACTCTGTCCACCGTCGCGATACCGACTCTGGCGTCTCTGGCTATATCCTTCATGGTGACTTTTTTCGCTGACATTGTTCTCTTCCTGTGAGGTTATTGATAAAAATCTATCATTTTTGTGGCGGATAAAAAGCGAAGCCACTCAGGGTTTATGCAAATCAGCAAAATGACCCGCTTCATTGAGCTGGTATTCAGGCGCCAGGGTCTACACTAAGTGCATCCCCATTATGGAACAGGATGTCATGACTTATTCCCTCTCAAAAAAATTCCTTACCGCCACCTCTGCGCTGCTATTGCTTTCCATGAGCGCTGTTCCGGCTAGCGCCGCTACCGACAGCACCGATGCCGTCTCTCCGCTCAGCGCGGAGAACGGGTTAAGCGAAGCGGCTAAGCAATATTTTCTGCGTTATCCTTCCCACAGCGGCGTGAACGGTAAAACCGCGCGCGAAGATACCGCGGCGGTCTTTATTCCCTTTGGCGCCACGCCGGAAGGGGGATGGCCAGTGGTGGTCTGGGCTCACGGTACCGTTGGCGTGGCGAATCACTGCGCGCCGTCGTTAAACCCGCGCAGCGATCGCGATAAGCAGTATCTGAACACCTGGCTGTCGCTGGGCTATGCGGTGGTCGCGCCGGATTATGCCGGTCTGGGCTCGTCCGGGCTGCACCACTATCTGAACGCCCGCGGCGAAGCGTGGAGCGTACTTGACAGCGTTCGCGCCGCCCTGAAACAGTTTCCGCTCAAAAATGAACTTATTCTGGTAGGACAGTCGCAGGGGGCGCATGCCGCCTTCGCCAGCGCGGGCTATCAGCCGCAATATGCACCCGAGCTTAATATTCGCGCAACGGTGCTGACCGGTACGCCTTATTTTGAAAAAGGGACCACCGCAGCCGACATTCTTCCGCCGGCAGGCGGCAAAGCGCCGAGCGGCGGCGATCCGAAAATTCCGTATATTTTCTATATTTATCTTTCAGCTGCCGACAGCAACCCGCAGCTCAATCCCGCCGACTATTTCCAGGACAAAGCGCTACCGCTGCTGAAAGAGGCGAACCATTTATGCATTACGCCGCTTAACGATGAGGTGATGAAGGCCGGTCTCAATGCGGCGAATGCCCTCAAGCCGGGAGTGGATTCGCTGTTAAACGCCAGCGTAGAAACCATGCTCTACCCGACGCTAAAAATCGATCATCCGGTATTTATCGGTATAGGCAGCGTCGATATCAACGTACCGACGGCGATGCAAAAACGCTTTGCGGATGCGGTCAAAAGCGCGGGAACCCGGGCGGACGTGCATATTTATGAGGGGCTGGATCATAGCGGAACGGTTAACCCGTCATTGCGCGACTCGGTGCCGTTTTTGATTAAGACGCTCAACGATAAGCGGTAATGGCGAGGGTCGATGAGCCGCCCTGAGCGATGGGGCGGTTCAGCGCAGGTATGACGTCGATTACCAGTATTTGGGGATCAGATAGCCATACATAACGACCGCGACAACAATCATCAGCGTAATAATTGCCCAGTCTGCTTTTAATGATTTTACTGCCTTCATAAGTTCCTCTTTTTTCGATGAATCACCGGGTAACGTTACCGCCGCCGCCCGCACCGAAAGGTGATGAAGATCACACAATAACATTTGTCGTACAAATAAAGTGTGTCGATTTTTAAATATTGTTAGCAATATTTTGTCCGCTCATTCGTCTACCTCTGCACAGGTTACTATTCACAAGCGTTATGAGGTATACAAAGCATGAGAGATTTCGACAGGCGCGAGCAGCGCCATCAGCACCGTTTTGGTGACCACAGAATGGCAAAACCGCTTCTCATCGGCGCGGCGTTAATCATCGTTCTCGGGCTGCTGGTCATGTCGCTATGGAATGCGCTACTGCCCGCTATCCTTGGGGTAAAGAGCATCGGCTTCTGGCAGGCGATAGGTCTTCTGGCGCTGTCGCGGATCCTGTTTGGCGGTCTCGGTTTTCGCCCGGGAATGTTCGGTATGGGACAGGCGCGGCGTCGAATGCATGAACGCTGGATGAAGATGAGTCCCGAGCAGCGCGATGAGTTTGTACAGCGCTTTGGTCATCGCGGGCATCGTGGCCACTGCGGCTGGCGCGATCGTCGTAGTGAAAATGCGCCGCAGCAGGAGCCTGCGGTGAAAAATACGGATCCCGAGTGAGCGCAATGAAAAACGGCATCGCGACGCCATCGCGGCTGATTTCCGCTCTCGACGCCTGCCGGACGAAGCTGAAGGCGTTTATTCGCGCCCGGATCCCGCAAAGGGATGAGGCGGACGATAACCTGCAGGAAGTGACTTATCAGCTGATCCGCGTCGAGCAACCGGTGGAGAATATTGCCGCCTGGCTGTTCCGGGCCGCGCGAAACGAGATGACCGACAGGGCGAGAAAAAAGCGTGAGCTGCCGCTGGCTGGCGATTTCAGCGAGGAAGAAGAGGGTGGCTTTCCCGAGGATGAGCTGGCCGAGACGCTGTTTGGCGTTGCGCAAACGCCGGAGGAGGCGTATCTGAAAACGCTGCTCTGGGAGGCAGTAAACCAGGCGCTCGCGGAACTGCCGCCCGCCCAGCGCGAAGCATTTGAGAAAACCGAACTGCAGGGCTACAGCTATCGGGAGTTGGCCGAAGAGACCGGCGCAAGCGAGCAGGCGCTGCTGTCGCGTAAGCATAAAGCGGTACTCTACCTGCGAACCCGCCTGCGCGCGCTGTATGACGATCTGCTCGCCGATTAGTCTTTCTTCGGCCTCTGGCGCGGGGCCGAAGACCTGGTCTTTATCCGCTTAGCAGAATAAGGGCGGCGACAGGCCTGAAAGTGGCTGCGTAAACCTGGATTATGGCCGGTAGCCCCAGGCCTTGAGAAAGACGGTAATCGCGCATTCCGCGAGCTGTTCCAGCTTCTCTGGCTCCACCGCTTTTTGCGCAATTAAGGCCCCCGGCAGCGGATAGCCCATAATCGCGCCGAGAAAC
This sequence comes from Klebsiella sp. K5-306, assembly GCF_051835185.1. Classification (NCBI taxonomy): domain Bacteria; kingdom Pseudomonadati; phylum Pseudomonadota; class Gammaproteobacteria; order Enterobacterales; family Enterobacteriaceae; genus Klebsiella; species Klebsiella sp. K5-306. The sequence goes on along the minus strand of NZ_JAIFJY010000009.1, from coordinate 19,737 downwards.
GCCGTTGCTTCGAGCTCCGGATCGCTGATGGTCAGCAAACCTTCGTTTTTTTTCTGCGCCAGTATCTCGCTCAGTGCCTGCAAAACGCGCCCTGAGGGGCGCTGTTCGAGCGTGACGTAGAGTTCGGGCTTTTGCACCAGCACCTGGATCAGCAGGCGTTGAAAGTGAATATTCTCCGGCGCATAAAAGTGCGCTTGCACCACTTTCGCAAACCCGCGCAGCAGCGCGGGAAAATCCTGCTGACGCTCCTGCAAAAGCTGGCGCAGAGGCGGCTGCATGGTGTCATTGAGAAACGCAAATGTCTCCAGCAGCAGCGCGTCTTTACCGCCGGGGAAATGACTGTAGAGCGTCGGCCGCGAGGTTCCCGCTTCGGCGGCAATCGTATCCAGCGACACATCAAGCCCGTGCCTGAGAAACAGCTCGCGGGCGGTTTGTAAAATGCGTGGGCGGGCTTTCATTGGCCGCCCGCGTTGATTTCCCATCAATTGAGTCCTTACCGTTTGCGCCCTTTAAGGCGCATCATTCCTTGCTGTACCAGCAGGAAAAAGAGTGGAACGAAGAGCAAGGTCAGCAGCGTCCCGGTGAGCATACCGCCGATCACCGCGGTGCCAATCTCTCGTTGGCTGGAAGCGCCGGCACCGGTAGAGAGTACCAGAGGGATAACGCCGACAACAAATGCAAGTGAGGTCATAATGATGGGGCGTAAGCGCAGACGAGCGCCCTCCAGCGCCGCGTCGGATAAGGTTTTTCCTTGCTGAAACTGCGCCAGCGCAAATTCAACGATCAGAATCGCATTTTTGGCGGAAAGCCCCATGGTCGTCAGCATACCGACCTGGAAGTAGATATCGTTTTCATATCCGGCGAGCAGCGACGCGCTCACGGCCCCCAGAATCCCCAACGGCACGATCAGCAGTACGGCGACCGGAATCGACCAGCTTTCATACAAGGCGGCCAGACACAAAAACATAAAGGCCAGCGAGGCCAGATATACCCATAGCGTTTGCACTGAAGAGGCCTGCTCCTGCCAGGACAAACCGCTCCATTGCAGATCAAACCCACTCAGCGTGCCCACCAGTTCGGCCATTTCCGCCATCGCCGAACCGGAGCTGACGCCCGATGCCGCATTGCCCTGGAACTGCACGGCTGACAGTCCGTTAAAACGCTGAAGCATCTGTGGCCCGGTGGTCCAGCGCCAGGATGAGAAGCTGTCGAAGGAGGCCATGTTGTTGCTGTCGCCGCGGACAAACCAGGCGGATAAATTTTCCGGCGTCGAACGCCAGGCTGCGTCTCCCTGCATGTACACGCGCTTGACGCGCCCGCGATCGATAAAGTCGTTAATGTACACGCCGCCCCAGGCCGCAGAGAGAGTGCTGTTTATCGCGGCCTGATCCAACCCCTGGGCCTGCGCTTTCTGTCTGTCAACATCGACCTGCAGCTGCGCCTTCTCCTCCAGGCTGTTAATGCGCACCGCATCCAGTTCTGGCTGTTGTCTGGCGGCAGCGAGCAGGGTGTTTTGCGCCTCGATGAGCGACGGGCTGCCGTTTTGCGCGCTATCCTGTAGCCAGAGTTCAAAGCCGCTCGACTGCCCGAGCCCGCGCACGGTGGGTGGCGACATCACGCTGATGCTGGCCAGCCGGGAGGTTTTAACAAAGTACTGGTTCGCCCGGGCAATGATCGCCTGAGCGCTGTTCTGTTCTCCGGGACGCGCATCCCAGTGCTTGAGTTCGGCGAAGGCCATGCCGACGTTCTGCCCGCTGCCGGCGTTATTTCTGCCGGTAACCATAAAGATGACGTTGAGGTTATTCTCTTCCTCGCTCATGAAATAGCGGCTAATTTCCGCGCCGACCTCTTCGGTCATCGACATCGGCGAGCCGGAGGGAAGCGTAAACTGAACCATCACCGCGCCCTGATCCTCTTCCGGCAGAAAGCCGCCAGCCAGTTTCTGATACTGCCAGAGCATCAAAAACGTCAGCGCCAGGGCCAGCAATACAAAGCGGAAGGGGCGGACCGCTATCCGCCGGAGAATCGCCAGGTAACGATTCTGAGTGGCGGCGACGCCGCGGTTGAAACCGGAGAAGAACGGCCCTTTTTTAAGATTGCCGGGTTTGAGCAGATGGGCGCACAGCGTCGGCGTCAGGGTCAGTGCGACCAGCGCGGAAAGCACCATCGCCGAAACGATGGTCACGCTGAACTGCCGGTAGATAATCCCCACCGAGCCGCCGAAAAACGCCATCGGGATAAAAACCGCCGAGAGTACCAGCGCGATGCCAATCAGCGCGCCGGTTATCTCATTCATCGAGCGCAGCGTGGCTTCAAGCGGGGTAAGATCCTCTTCCACCATCAGGCGTTCAACGTTCTCCACCACCACGATAGCGTCATCAACCAGCAGACCGATTGCCAGAACCATCGCGAAGAGGGTGAGCGTATTGATGCTGTAGCCCAACAGGCTAAGGATGCCGAAGGTACCGAGCAGGACGACCGGCACCGTGAGGGTCGGGATCAGCGTTGCCCGCCAGCTCTGGAGAAAGAGATACATGACCGCCACCACAAAAAGAATCGCCTCAATCAGCGTGCGCACTACGCTTTCGATAGAGACCGTCACGAACGGCGTGCTGTCGCGCGGATAAGCGGCGACAACGCCCTGCGGAAAGCGGGGCGTCAGGCGTTCGACTTCTGTCCGGATCTTCTCCGCCGTCTCCAGCGCGTTGGCCCCGGAGGCCAGCTGAATTGAGATTCCGGCTGAGGGGAAACCGTTGAGCGTGGTTTGGTTTTGATAGTTTTCCGCGCCGATCTCCACCCGGGCGACATCGCGCAGATAGACCACCGAGCCGTCGCTGTTGGTGCGCAGAATAATGTTTTCAAACTGTTCGGGATGCTCAAGGCGGGACTGCGCGGTGACCGTCGCGTTCAGATACTGCCCCTCCAGCGTAGGCAGTGAACCAATTTCGCCGCTGGTGACATGAGAATTCTGCGCCTCGACGGCGGCCTGCACATCGGAGGGCATCAAACCGTAGCTGGTCAGCTGCAGCGGATTGAGCCAGATGCGCATCGCGTACTGGGCGCCGAAAACGGTCGTTTCCCCCACGCCTTCCACCCGGCTCAGCGGCTCCTGCAGGGAGCTAACGAGAAAGTCGCTGATATCAAGGCTGGTTAGCGTTCGCGTTTGATCGTACAGGGCCACCACCATCAGGCTGTCACCCTGTGACTTGGTTACCGTAAGGCCTTGCTGTTGCACCTCTTGAGGCAAACGCGTAATGGCCTGATTAACGGCATTTTGTACCTGCACCTGCGCCATATCAGGATCAATGCGTTGATCGAAACTGAGGCTAATACGCGCCTGGCCTGCTGAACTGCTGCTGGAGGAAAAATAGAGCAGGCCGTCGATGCCTTTAATCTGCTGCTCCAGCACCTGGGTCACGCTGTCTTCAACGGTTTCAGCCGAGGCGCCGGGGTAGTTGGCGGTGACGTTGACGCCGGGAGGAGCAATATCCGGATATTGTTCAACGGGCAGGGTCAGCAGGGCGAAAGCGCCGGTCGCCATAATACAGATGGCGATGACGGCAGCAAAAACCGGGCGAAACACAAAAAAGCGAGCCAGCATCGTTATGCACCTACGGTCAGTTGAGGGATTCTTGTAGCGCAAACACGGCCGGCGGTTCGCTTAGCCCGGAGGATGGGGGAAATGCCGGCGTGGGTGGAGCCGGTAGCGCCGCATCCAGCGCCCTCGACAGAAAAAAGCGGCTGATTTCAGAACATGCAGTCGTACGCTGGTATTCACCCCACAGAAAGTCATAGGTCTGAATACTGAAAATATTCTGCTGCAGTAAAAAATGCAGATAGCGTTGGCGCTGCTCCGCCTGCTGGCTAACGAGCAGGGCGTGACATAGCCTGGCCTGAGCCGGCTCATCTACACGTGAACATGCCGCCTGAATCTGCTGATCCTGCGTAGCCAGACTCAGCAGTGAGGCCTTCGCTACGCAGGGAAGAAATGATAATCCAATGAAACAAAACAGCTTTGCCCATTTTCCTTCGTTGAACATCCGCCTTACCCCGTCAGTTTATTTACTTTACAGTAAAGTAAATAAACTGTTTAAACAAGTGCCCATCTGTACGAAGCGAAAATGGGTAAAGCGGAGGGAATGATGAGCAGAGGAGCTCTGCTCAGGCTCAGAACATGCCGTTGCCGCTGGCGGTTTTCTGCGGAACGTTCTGGGTCACGTCCCAGTGCTCAACGATTTTATGCTGTTCATCAACGCGGAAGATATCGATAATCGCCCGCGTCACTCCCGGCTCGCGACCGGTTACCTCCACGTGGAGGTAACCGGTCGCCGTCGACAAAGGCCTGCTTGATAACGCTGCGCGAGTCGGGATATTTACTCTTCAGGAAGGCGATAAACTGCTGAAAGCCTTCAACGCCGTCTTTCGCCATCGGGTTATGCTGTATGTAGCGGTCTCCGAGATAGGGCCTGGCGGCGGCAAAGTCCTTGTCATTTAACGCTTTGTTATAAAAATCAATGACGTTCTTCTTATTCAGCTGTTCGCTTTCACTGTTGCCCGCAAAAACAGCGGGCGACAGGGCGCAAAACAGGGAAAAGGCGATGAGCGATTTTTTCAACATACATCCTCCGGCGGTGATTGTAGTAACAGGCATCTGGCCTGTCAGGGGGAATCAGCCTCCCCAGCGGCCTTTGAGGTAGTTAACGGCCTGCTGGGTCTGCGGCTGATTAAGGTAATTCTCTCTGAACAGAATAGTGCCCTGAATTTGCGGCATGGATTCATTCAGATCAAGCTGCTTTTTCAGCTCCGGCACGCCGCCGCTAATCATCCAGTCAGGCTCGCTCTTTGACGGTTCGCCAACTTTGTACAGCGCCACGCCGATATAAAGCCGGGTGTGGGTAGGCTTCACCACCTCAGCCCACCACTTTGCCAGCACATCGTAGCGCGCGGCGTCGCGGGCGAAGGGCCAGTAAATTTGCGGCGCGATATAGTCCAGCCATCCCTGCTGAACCCACAGGCGGGTATCCGCGTAAGACTCATCGTAGGCCGCCGCGCCGCGGGTATCGGACCCGGACGGATCGTGAGAGCGATTGCGCCAGACGCCCGCCGGGCTGACGCCAAATTCTACGGCGGGGTTCAGCTGCTTGATAGTGCGGGAAACCTGCTCAATCAGCAGCTGGGTATTGTGCCGCCGCCAGTCCGCTTTGGCAGCAAAGCCCTGGCCATACTGCTGGAACGTCCGATTGTCGTTCAGCTTCGACCCCGGCGTTTCGGTATAGAAGTAATCATCGAACTGGACGCCGTCTACCGGATAGCGCTCTACGACCTCTGCCACGATGCTGGTGATCCAGTCGCGCACTTCCGGGATCCCCGGGTCGAGAACGAAACGGTCTCCGGAGGTACGGATCCACTCCGGATGCAGGACATAGACGCTGGCGGGAAACTGCGAAAGGGTACTGTTAAGCTCGGTGACGGTTTTGGGGCGAGTATTGACCGAGACGCGATAGGGGTTGAACCATGCATGAACGCGCATGCCGCGCTTATGGGCTTCATCCAGCATAAACTTTAACGGATCGTAGCCCGGGTCCTCGCCGATTTTACCGGTCAGCATATCGGACCACGGCAGGATCTTCGACGGCCAGAGCGCGGTGCCATCAGGTTTCACCTGGAAAAAAACGGTATTGATACCGAGGCTTTTTAAATTATCCAGCTTGGCAATCAGCGCCTGCTGCTGCAGGGCGATGCGGCGATCGGCGGTAATGCCGCCGTTCACGGATTCCAGCGGCGGCCAGTCGAGGCGCGAGACGGTTGTCAGCCAGACGCCGCGCACCGGCTCGTGGTTTTTGGGTAACGTCGGCTGCTTTGTCGCGGGCGGCAGCGGCGTGACAAGAGAAACGGGCGGTTTACTGCCGCAGTGCGACAGCAGCAGCGCTGCAGCGATAGCTACGGCGGATGCTTTTACTTTTTTCAGGATGCTATTACGGGAGTGAATCGTCATATTTGCCAGCATTTCTGGTCAGCGCACAAAGAAGTCATTTTCGTATTATTCTACTTTAAGTCAATAATTTAGCCATAGACAGCGCCGCTTTTGCCTCAGCAAATTTCGCAGCCAGTCGTCTGCGCCATCACGCAACGGCTGGCCATGATATATCATTGATATGCATTAAAACTTGATCGGTTCAGGGCGAGTTTAAAAAGGATTTGTTAAAATCTGGCCAAACAATTGACCGCCGGCCCCCGATGGCGAGTCTAACTGGATTAGCATAATGAACTACTCATCGTCACGCCATCGTCTGTGGATAATCCTATTTCTCATGGCATTAATCAGTCTTGGCACCGGTCTTTGCTACTGGCAGATGCAAAAAAAGGTGGATAAGGATATCCAGTCACGGCTGCAGCAGGCGATAGCCAGCCTTGATGTGACCGTTTCCCACGCCGAACAGGCCGCCGACCTGGCGGAACCTTTTATGGGAAAAAACTGCAATGAGAACGTCCTGACGGAGCTGCGCACGCTGGTGGCGACCATTCCCGACGTGCGCTCGGTAAATTTAGGGCGGGATAACGAGATCTACTGCACTTCGGTTTTTGGCGGACGCAAATTTCAGTTTGATAGTACTCAATATACCCAAGGGTCGTTGCAGTTATTCCAGGGGAACGATATTACGCCGTCTCATCCGTTAATGGTGTATAGCGAACAGGACGACCGGGGGAATACCACGCTGATAGGTATTGATGGCTATTATTTATACAATATTTTATCCGTTCTGGATGGCGATGCTCATCTGTATCTTCAGGTTGGTAATCGAGTAATGAACCGCAAAGGGGAAGTCACCACGACGCCGAAGATCAAAATTCCCGTGCGTCTGACCTCTGAGCAATTTAATTATTCGGTCATTGCCGATCGCGGCTTTGCCTCCGGCGCAGTCGCATTTATCCGCTATGAACAGCATACCCTCATCGCCATTCTTCTCGCTTCCTTGCTGCTCGCCTTTTTGTTCAGAAACTATCTCCGCTATCGGCAGACGATTGAGTACCAGCTGAGGAAGGCGATCGAGCTGAAGCAGCTCAAACCGTATATTCAGCCGATAATTAACGATGAGGACGGCGCCATTATCGGCGGCGAGGTGCTGGTACGCTGGGAACATCCCAAACAGGGATTTATTGCGCCGGATAAATTTATCTCCGTTGCGGAACAGACCGGTTTGATTAAAGACGTGACGGCGATTTGCTTTGCGGAAGTAAGCCGACAGCTCCGTCGCCAGCAGTCCCTGCTCCCTAAAGGACTCTTTATTTGCTTTAACACCAGCTCGGTTAACTTTCAGGATGACGAAATAGTCCAACTCTGCCAGACGTTTATCCAGGAGCTGAAAGAGGCGGAAGTTCGGCTCGTCCTTGAGATAACCGAGCGGGAGTCGATTGAAAATACGCTGCAAACCTCGGAGGTGACGGATAAGCTGCGGCGCATCGGGATTCAGTTTTCGTTGGATGATTTCGGTACCGGTTACGCAAACTACAGCTACATCCAGCAGTTTAATCCTGAGATTATAAAAATCGATAAGGTGTTTACCTTCAATATCGTCACCAATAATGCTTCCGCGCTGGTGGTCAAGAATATGGTGAATCTGGCGAAGAAGTTTAACTGTCAGATTATCGCCGAAGGCGTGGAGGATAAGGAGCAGCTGACAATGCTCAGGAATATGGGCATCGCTATTTACCAGGGCTACTACTTCTCACAACCGGTGCCGGTTGGCGAGTTTATCAAAATGCTGCCACGTTCATTTCGCTAGTCAGGAAAGGGCTGGTTTGTTCGATCACAAACAGGAAATTAAAAGGTGATCGACTCGGCAAAACCGAATCGTAATTTCCTGTTTCACCTGAAAATTTGTCATCATTGAGGAACAACTCAACAACACGGAGGTTGTCTTGTTCGAATCTCACCTGAATATTTTTATCCGCGCGGTTTTCGTTGAAAATATGGCGCTCAATTTTTTCCTTGGCATGTGTACTTTTCTCGCTATTTCCAAAAAGATCGATGTCGCATTTCGGCTCGGGATCACCGTGACGGCGCTGCTAGCCATTGCGACGCCGATTAACAACCTGATTTATCATCACCTACTGAAAGAAAATGCTCTGATTGAAGGCGTGGATCTCAGTTTTCTCGATTTCATCACGTTTATCGGCGTCCTTGCGGCGCTGGTGCAGATCCTGGAGATGGTGATCGACAAATATTTCCATGCGTTAAACCATGCTTTAGGGCCGTTTCTGCCGCTGTTGACCATCCACTGCGCCATTTTTGGCGCGACCATATTTATGGTGCAGCGTGAATACAGCTTCCTTGAGTCGCTGACTTATGGCACCGGATGCGGTATTGGCTGGACGCTGGCGATTGTGGCGCTGGCTGGCATTCGCGAAAAGCTGAAATATGCCAATATGCCGAAAGGGTTACGCGGATTAGGCAGCGTGTTCATTACCGCCGGACTCATGTCGCTGGGCTTTATGTCGTTCGCCGGTATTTCCCTGTAAACAGAAGTCGGGAACCATGAGAGAGTGCGTCTGGCCTGACGAAGTTTTACCGAAATTCTGCCGTACACCTTTGGGCGCGCACGGCAGAAGAGGGCGCTGGCGGGCGATGAACGCGCGTCGCGGGTTCATCGCACCGGGCTTGCTGGCGGATTTCAGGGGTAGTTGAAAGCCTCTGGATGGTTTTCCAGACTGCCGCTCAGGGCTGCAAAGAGTACCGTTTTCCCATCGATGGATAATGGATCGCTAACGTTAAGCCAGGTCAGCTTTTCCTGGGATGTCTTATCGTCAACGGTGGAAAAAACTCCGGACATTTGTCTGGATTTTTCCGACCACAGCACCGCGAGCCTCTCCGCAGCGCAATCGTGAGGTTTGCAGACGCTGAGCACCTGATAAATATCCTCGCCAAGCTTTACCGTACGCGCGGGCGTGGTCGTGCCGCCTGAACTGACCCAACCGGGCAGGTGATGTCCTTTGAGCATCTGATTAAACGCGGCGGGCTCCTTTTTGGCGAGGCTGTTCAGTGTAATATCGTCCTGTGCCATAGCGTTTGCTGACGTCGCCAGAATAGCCAGCGCGGTAAACATTTTAAGCATAATAATACTCCTGTGATCTTTCCGATTCCGTTTAACGCCTGTTAATCATGGCTCTGGTTGGCGGTGAATGCAAATTTGCTCAGCTGGCTTCTCTATATTCCGCAAATGGTCGGAAAGTGGTGATTTCATTTCTTATGGTTTTGTAAAAAAGAATGTCACTATAGAATGCGAATTACTTATAAAGCATATAAAACCGGCAGTGATTATTACTATCGCGAGCTTTTATTCAACATTTTCGTGCCGTTGGTTGAATCACCATTAAGATAACGCGTCAATAATGGCTCAATCACGGTGCTTATTCGCTTGACCGCTAACGTATAATAGAATCCAGACTATTCTGCTGTTATTTTTCGGTAAATTATTGACGGTGTCATTTCACAAAAGAAAATTTGATCGCCGGCATCGCGCTTGTTAAAGTTCGCGCCACTTTTCAGGAGGGTATGATGAAAAAGACTCAATTCATTATCGCGTGTTCTTTAATTATGGCTTCAGGCTCTGCCCTGGCAATGGGTTTTACCGCTGAGCAGGGGAAAAACTTTACCAATCTTAATATGGAAATCGGTAAGAGTTCTTCCGGCCTGTATGCGGAAAGTAACTGGATTAAAAATACTCACGACGGAAGTCAGCTTGGCGGCGTCGGCGTTGGCTACAATCTTGCGCTGGGTCCGCTCACGGCGAATATTGGCACAAAAGCCGTATATCTCGGGCCGAAGAAAGGGGACAACGGCGTCGCCTTCCCGATTGGCGGCGGCATCGATCTGGCGCTGACTGACAGTATCCATCTGTACGGCGAAGGATATTCCGCGCCGGAAGGGTTAACTAACAGCGTTAAAAATTACGTCGAAGCAAATGGCGGAATTAGCTGGACGCCGCTGACGCCGCTGACTATCAAGGCTGGCTATCGACACGCGAGCGTTGATGGAAAAGATGGCCGCCCGGGACATACCATCATTGATGGCGCTTACGTAGGCGCTGGCGTGACTTTCTGATATGACGGTCGGGAGCGTGGGCTCCCGACATATTACTGAGCACTGAGAAAATCTCAAAAGGCGCTTTCAGATGCTTAGCTGTTTTTGGTCTGTACCCAAAAAGCGTGAATGAGCCCTGGAATGTAGCCGAGGATCGTCAAAATAATATTGAGAATAAACGCCCAGCCAAACCCTTTTCCCAGCAATACTCCCAGCGGGGGTAGAATAATCGTTAAGACAATTCGCCAGAAACCCATAATATCTCCCTGTGTTGTTAGCTAACTTAATACTATTTTAGTGGCTGACGGTATTTTTGCAAATTTTAGCTTTTTAAATCATAAGCCTGCTAACTTTTCTGAGTTTCAAATACTACATATTTAATAAATTTCAAAGCGCTAATTTACGCCAGATATCTATATGGGATTATTCCAGGTTATTGCTTAAATTATGTTCTTCAAAGCTCAGTGGAAAATTTGTACGGAAGAGGGGGGAATTACGCGCAATGATAGCCTGCCGGGTGGGGTAAATTGCGCTACACTGCCCGTCCAGGGGATAAGATATTGACGGCGGGGTTACATGGACCACATCGTTCTTCAAAAGGTCATCGCCATCTTTCTGATGGTTTGGTGGGGTTGGGATATTCTGAGAAGAAAAAAGAAAAAGCAGAACCCCGATCCCCTTATTGCGCAGGCAAACGCTGCGGAGCGCTATCAATGGCGCTACTTGCGTTGGGGATGGCGGCTCTTGCAATTCGCCTGTGGCGGGTATTTGCTGATAATGATGGTCACCTTTCTGTTACGCTAGCGCTGGCAGGTGATAAGAGAGCCGCTACCGCGGCTCTTTTGCTGACCAGGCACGTATCCGGAGGAGTTGCGCGCCAGCTCTTTTAGGCTACGCCGGTACCGCCATCTGAGCACCAGACCTGACCCGAAGCGTAGGAGCAGGCGTCGGAAGCCAGAAGGACGTAAAGCGGCGCAATCTCAACCGGCTGTCCCGGTCGGCCAAGCGGCGTATCCTCACCAAATTTTTGCACCTTCTCCTGCGGCTGGCCGCCGCTCGACTGCAACGGTGTCCAGTAAGGGCCAGGGGCAACGGCGTTAACGCGAATACCGCGCGGGCCAAGCTGCTGCGCCAGGGATTTAGTAAACGCCACGTTGCAGGCTTTGGTCTGGGCGTAATCCAGCAGAATCTCGCTGGGTTTAAACGCCTGCACGGAAGAGGTATTGATGATAACCGCCCCCGCAGACAGGTGACGGAGGGCGGCTTTGGTTATCCAGAACGGCGCATAGACGTTGGTTTTAAAGGTGGCATCAAACGCAGCGGTGCTCAGCTGTTCAATGGATTCGCAATACTGCTGTCTGCCGGCATTGTTCACCAGAATATCCAGCCCGCCCAGCTCGGCTACCGCTTTTTCAACCAGGGTGTCGCAAAAAGATTCAACCCGAATATCGCCGGGAATGGCGACGGCTTTTCGTCCCTCGGCCTGAATCAGCGCGATAACGGCAGCCGCGTCCGACTCTTCTTCCGGCAGGTAGCCGATGGCGACATCCGCGCCTTCACGCGCATAGGCGATAGCGACAGCGCGGCCAATACCTGAATCACCGCCGGTAATAAGCGCTTTTTTTCCCGCGAGCTTCCCGGAGCCGATATAGCTGGTCTCACCATGGTCGGGAAGGGGCTTCATTTCAGATGCCAGCCCTGGAGCCTGCTGCGGCTGCTCAACAAACGGCGGAAGAGGATAATGTAGCGATGAATTATTTCCTGTTGTCATACCGGCCTCCTGATAAATGAAATTTAAGATTAGCCAATCGTTGTGATTGAGCGAGCAAAAAGCGTAAACCAGGAATAATTAACTTTGTAAAACCAGGAATTATTTACCTGACAATTAGTTCAACATGTAATACCAGAACAGCGCAATTTCATCTTTTTCCGCTAAAGCGTTGTAGAGATATCGATCGTATCCTCCAAGAGTAAAACCATAATTTCGATAGAAGAGGCAGGCGGGCACGTTAACGTTCTGCGTCTCAAGTTTTAATCCAGCAGCGTTCATACTGCGCGCCCAGATATGGGCGGCGGCCATGAGCTTGTTGGCCGCGCCGGCTCTGCGATGTGAGCTTTCAATGGCAATATAATCGACGGAAATAAACCTGTTCCAGCTCAGGGATGCGGTGATAAAACCGGCCACCTGTCCCGCTTCGGTTTCGGCAATCAGGAATATTGCATCCGGATTAATACAGTGGTTTTCCAGCGTCTGGATATCCAGCTCATAGGTTTTATTATAAGCGCAGGGAAGTGTCTCAATTTTCAGATCATTATTGATGAAAGGGCCTCTGGCAACCTGGCTGACCGTGAAGGAAAAATCACAATATTCGAGGCGAGCAAGGTCGGAATTTAATCCTTTACGAATCTGCATAGCATTCCTTATTTTTTAGCGATTTATTAATGATAGACAACGTCGTTAAAAATAACAGTCAGGTCATCAACAGCGCATTCGTCCAAACCTGGGCTAATCTTATATTTCATGCTGCATTTCCTGCAGGTCGTTTGAGGACATTGAATGGAATCCATATCGTTTAAAAAGCATTGGGGGGCGGAATTCATTTCCGCGGATATTGTCCGCTTTCGCGTCTGGGCCGAAGGTCAAAAGTCGATGACGCTTAGCCTGAGACACCGGGATATTGCGATGGAAGCCGTGGGAAATGGCTGGTTCCAGATCGATGTCCCTGGCGTTAAGCACGGGGATGAATATCAGCTTCGTTTAGCCGACGGCCGCCTCATTCCCGACCCGGCCACCCGCGCGCAGCGCGATGATGTCAATGGCCCCTCAGTAGTGATCGATCCCCGACGCTATCAACCGGTTAACCGTGACTGGAAAGGGCGTCCCTGGGAAGAAACCGTGATATATGAACTTCATCCGGGCACCTTTACGCCAGAAGGCACCTTTGTCGCCGCTATCGAAAAGCTTCCCTGGCTGGCAGAGTTGGGGATCACCCAGATAGAGGTTATGCCGGTGTCTCAGTTTGGTGGTTCGCGCGGCTGGGGCTACGACGGGGTACTACTTTATGCCCCGCACTCAGCTTATGGTATCCCGGCGGATTTTCACGCCTTCATTGATGCCGCTCACGGGTTAGGGCTTTCGGTGGTTCTCGATATCGTGCTGAACCATTTTGGTCCGGAAGGCAACTATCTCTCTTTGCTGTCGCCGGGCTTTTTTCATCAGGACCGAATGACCCCCTGGGGTAATGCCATTGCCTATGAAAACGAGGCCGTGCGTCAGTATATTACCGATGCGCCGCTGTTCTGGCTTACCGAGTATCAACTTGATGGGCTGCGCTTTGATGCTATTGACCAGATTGAAGATCGCTCCGCCCGGCACGTGCTGATAGAAATAGCCGAGAATATCCGCGCGGCTATACCCGACCGCCATATTCACCTGACGACGGAAGATAGCCGTAACGTGATTTTCCTTCACCCGCGCGATGAAAACGGGCACACACCGCTGTTTACCGCTGAATGGAATGATGACTTCCATAATGCCGCGCACGTTTTCGCGACCGGTGAAACCCATGCGTATTATCAGGATTTTGCGCATCAGCCGGCAAAGAATGTCGCTCGGGCGCTGGCGGAAGGATTTGTCTATCAGGGGGAGGTCTCTCCACAAACCGGGCAACCTCGCGGCGTCTCCTGCGCCGTTCAGCCACCGCAGTTCTTTGTCGACTTTATTCAGAATCACGATCAGACCGGGAACCGAGCCCATGGCGAAAGGCTTATCTCCCTGGCCGGCGCTGAGAAAACGCGCGTGCTGCTTGCCGCATTGCTTCTCTCTCCCCACATTCCCTTACTGTTTATGGGCGAAGAGTATGGTGAAACCCATCCTTTTCTATTTTTTACCGATTTTCAGGGTGCTCTCGCCAAAGCGGTAAGAGAAGGGCGGGCAAAAGAGTTTGCCGGACACGCAGGGCATGATGCCTCCGTTCCGGATCCGAACGATCCTCAAACCTTTATCCGCTCTAAGCTCGACTGGCAGAAGGCGGCAAGCGAGGAGGGGAAATCCTGGCTGCGCTTTACCCGCAACCTTATCTTACTGCGCCATCGCTATATCGTCCCGCTGCTCGCGGCAGGGGGCACCGTGGAAGGCAGGATCCTGCACGCGGCGGCGCATGCGCTGGCGGTGAGCTGGCGCTTCCCCGACGGGACGCTCTCCGTGGCGCTGAATATCGGCGCGGACCCCGTGACGATGCCGGAGATACCGGGAGAGGTCATTTTTAGCTGGCCGGAGCGGCAGGAAGCGTTAACGCCAAACAGCATTGTTGTCCGTTTTGCACATGGAGAAGCTTCATCATGATCCCTTCCGCAACCTACCGTATTCAATTCCGTAATGGTATGACCTTCGATCGCGCGGCGGCGCTGGCCCCGTATCTGAAAGCGCTGGGTATTAGCCATCTTTACGCGTCGCCGATATTTACGGCGACCACCGGCTCCACCCATGGCTATGATATTACCGATCCAAACGAAATCGACCCGGCTATTGGCGGGCGCGAAGGGTTTGACCGGCTGGTAAAGGCGCTGCGGAGCGCACAAATTGGCCTGATTCTGGATATTGTCCCCAACCATATGGCGACCTCTCTGGAGAATCGCTGGTGGCGGGACGTCATTGAACAGGGTAAGCACAGCGCCTGGGCCAATTATTTCGATATTGACTGGACGCGTCCCGTTACGCTGCCGTTTCTGGGGGATACCTTTGAGGCAGAGCTGGAGAGCGGGGCGCTTGAGCTTAAGCGCGATCCTGAAACGGGGAAACCGGCGTTCGTCTATTACGACCAGGCCTGGCCGCTGAATCCTGAAAGTCTGGCAACAGGTGAGCAACTACTAACTTCGCCGGATCGCGACGCGATTGTGGCGCTGCACGAGGCGCAAAGCTGGCGGCTGATGTCGTGGCGGGAAGCGCCCAGACAGCTCTCCTGGCGGCGCTTTTTCGAAATTACGGGCCTGATTGGCGTCAGGGTCGAAGAACAGGCGGTATTCGACGATACCCACCGTCTTATTCTTGAACTGGTACATGCCGGTATCGTCGATGGTCTGCGCATCGATCATATCGATGGGCTTGCCGACCCATTAGGGTATTTGCAGCGTCTGCGCCAGGCCGCCGGGCCAGAATGCTACATTACGGTGGAAAAAATTCTTGCGAAAGGCGAGCAGCTTCCCGCTGATTGGCCCGTCTCCGGCACCACCGGATATGAGTTTATCGCTTCGTTGGCTGAAGTGCTGGTGGATGACAATAATCTCGACCAGCTGCAGCAGGTGCATGACGAAGCGCTCGGCGGCGCGGTAGATCGTCACCAGGCGCTGCGTGAGGCGAAAGGGCTGATGGCGGATCGCAACTTTGAGGGCGAATTTACCACTTTGTTGAGGCTGGCCATCGAACTGGCGCAGCGTAATAGCATGGAGGTTGAAAGCGAAGCGCTGCGCCACGCATTACGTGAACTGCTGCTGGCCTTTCCGGTATATCGCACCTACGGTACCGCTGAGGGGATGAGCGCCGAGGATATTACGCTATTAAACCGGGTCGTCGATCGGGTTAACGCTCGGGAAAACCGCCCCGATCCAAGGGCCCTTGAGGTCATTATCGCTATCCTGACCGGCAATTTACAAACAAGTAGCCTCGATGCCGCCTCGCTTTTCAGGACCCGTTTTCAACAGCTGACTGGGCCGTTAATGGCTAAATCGGTCGAGGATACGCTGTTCTTCCGCCATAACCTCGATCTGGCGCTGAATGAAGTCGGCGCGGATCCCACGCCGCGCGCTTTCTCGCTTTCTCGTTTCCATCAGGAGATGCGTATTCGCCTTGCTCGCCAGCCCGACGCGCTGCTGGGCACTTCGACGCACGACACTAAACGCGGGGAGGATGCGCGCGCCCGTCTGTATACCTTAACGGAAGCTCCGCAGCTGTGGGCGACCAATCTTGCGCGCTGGCGTCAGATGAATCAAACCCTGGTGCGTTTTTTGAACGACGGTACGGCGCCGAACGCGGCAGATACGTGGATGATCTATCAGGCGCTCGCCGGCGTGTGGCCTGCAACGTTGCTGCCTGACGATAGCGCAGGGCTGAAAGCCCTCGAAGAACGTTTTCTCGCTTTTATGGAAAAAGCGCTGCGCGAGGCTAAGCAAAGAACCGATTGGATCGACAGCAATGAAAGCTATGAAAGCGTCGTACTGAACTATGTTCAACAGCTGTTTTCTGCTGATAACGCGCTGTTTCTCAATGATTTTTACACCTCCCTGCAGCCTTTTGTCCGTGCCGGTCTGGTGAACAGCCTTAGCCAGACGGTCATCAAACTGACTGTGCCCGGGGTACCGGATATTTATCAGGGGAGCGAGGCGCTGAACTTTAGCCTCGTCGATCCGGATAACCGCCGTGAACCTGACTTCGCCGCCCTGGCACAACATCTTGATAGCGGAAGCGCGGAACTGTTTCATCATGAAAGCGCATGGCGAGACGGACGGTTGAAGCAATACGTCACCGCTTCGTTTCTCAGATTAAGGCAGCAGCATTCCGCGCTCTTTCATTATGGTGACTGGGTACCATTAAAAGTCGCGGGTGAAAGAGCAGATAATTTTATCGCCTACGCGCGTATCAAAGACGAGGAAGCCCTCATCGTGGTGGTTCCTCGGCTGGTGTTTGACGTGGCGGCGCACGGGTTGGTCGAGTCATCGGCGCAGGCGCAACTGTGGGGCGAGACGGCAGTATCGCTCCCGGAAGATCTGGCCGGAAGGCGTTATTGCGATGCATTAACCGGTGAAAGCCGTCTGGTAGAAGAGACGCTCGATCTGGCGTCAGCAACCGGGTGGTTATTGACACTTATTAGTGAAAAGGAACGTGGGGAATAACAATGTCAAAGGAAAATGCTTTTATCATACGGCCAGGCCACGGCCAGCAGTTGGGGGCTAATTTCGACGGGAAGGGGGTGAACTTCGCACTGTTTTCAGCGCATGCTGAACGCGTTGAGCTGTGCTTATTCGATCCTTCCGGTAAAACCGAAATAGCCCGGCTTGAACTGCCTGAATATACAGATGAGATCTGGCACGGCTATGTACCCGATCTGCAGCCCGGCGCATTGTACGGTTATCGGGTTTACGGACCTTACGATCCGGAAAACGGTCATCGCTTTAATCCCAATAAATTGCTTATCGATCCCTACGCGCGGGAGCTGGAAGGCGATGTTGAGTGGAACGATGCACATTTCGGCTACGAGTTGGGCCATGAGGAGAGCGACCTGAGCTTTGATAGTCGCGATAGCGCGCCCTATACGCCAAAATGTAAGGTTATCGACCCGGATGCCTTCGACTGGCAGGGGGAAAACCGTCCCAATGTCCCCTGGCCGAAGACGGTTATCTACGAAACCCATGTCAAAGGTTTTACCCGGCTTAATCCGGCGCTTCCTCAGGAGCTGCGCGGCACATTTGAGGGGCTTGGGCATCAGGCTTCCGTCGATTATATTAAAAGTCTGGGCATTACTTCCGTCGAACTGCTCCCCATACACTGGTTTCCCGATGACCAGCATCTGCTCGATCGGGGGCTGAAAAACTTCTGGGGTTACAATACGCTAGGCTTCTTTGCTCCCGCTTCCCGCTATTATGGCCCTGAAGGTATAGCGGGCTTTCGCAACATGGTGCGCGCTTTTCATGATGCCGGCATCGAAGTGATCCTTGACGTGGTGTATAACCACACCGCGGAAGGCAATGAGCTGGGCCCGACGCTCTCATTTAAAGGTATCGATAATTTCTCTTATTACCGGACGATGCCGGATCAGCATCGTTATTACATTAATGATACCGGGACCGGGAATACGGTGAATACATCGCATCCCCGGGTGCTGCAGATGGTTATGGATTCGCTACGGTACTGGGCGCAATCGATGCACGTTGACGGCTTTCGTTTCGACCTCGGGACTATTCTTGGACGCGAGCCAGAAGGCTTCGATCCGCGAGGCGGTTTTTTCGATGCGGTAACCCAGGATCCGGTTTTATCGAAGCTTAAACTGATTGGTGAGCCGTGGGATATTGGCCCCGGCGGCTATCAGGTCGGCGGTTTCCCGCCTGGCTGGGGCGAGTGGAACGACAAATATCGTGATACGGTGCGGGAATACTGGAAGGGAGATAACGTCTCCAACGACTTTGCCGCCCGCTTACTGGGCTCGGGCGATCTGTACGATTTACGCGGTCGTCGTCCGTGGTCCAGCGTCAATTTTATTACCGCCCATGACGGCTTTACGTTGAACGATCTGGTTTCATATAACGAGAAGCATAATGAAGCCAACGGTGAGGACAATAACGACGGGCACAACGATAATCGTTCCTGCAACTATGGCGAAGAAGGCCCAACGGAAAATCAGGATATTATTGCCGTCCGTGAACGCCAGAAGCGTAATTTTCTGGCAACGTTATTTTTCTCCCACGGTACGCCGATGCTGTTGGCCGGCGATGAGTTTGGTCGTTCGCAGCAGGGCAATAATAACGGCTACTGCCAGGACAGCGAGATTTCATGGTTCAACTGGGAAGCGCAGTCTGAGCGGGATCGTGCATTACGAGACTTCACCCAGCATCTGATTGCACTGCGCGCGGAGCAACCGCTTTTACGTCGTGAAAGCTGGCGCGACGGACTCGAAATACGCTGGTTTAACGCCGGCGGCGGTTTGCAGCAATCAGAGCAATGGGATGAGGGTTCGACCTTAGGCCTTGCCATCAGTCGGCCCGATCTTGAGAAGGAGGAGGGCATCTGGCATGACGTGCTGATGCTGTTCAATCCCTTTGAAGGCGATGTTCCGTTCCAGATCCCGCAGTTTGGCGAAGGCGGCTGGGTTCTCGAGCTGTCGACCGCAGAGGAAAAAACAGACGGCGCGATTATTACCGAGACGATTGATTTTGTTCTCGCCGGGCGCAGTATTGCGCTATTCAGACGGCCTTAGCCTACAAGACAACCCGGCGCAGATGGCCGGGTTTTTGTCATGTTGAAAAAGAGGTAATAATGTTCGATCCCGTAAACCTGCAATTGTTTGAGTTAATTTGCCACCTGGAAGTTAGCCTGCATCAGGCATCAACACGCCGCAGCGCGCAGCTTTTGCAGCAGTTGTTGCATGACGAATTTCTGGAGATAGGCCGTAGCGGAGAACGTTACGATAAAACGCAGACCGTAGCAGCATTAATTAACGAGGACGTGGAGGCCATCACTGCTTACAGCTTTCAGTTGGCTTTACTAACCAAAGATTGCGCGTTGCTTACGTACCGCAGCGAGGTTATCGATTCAGACGGACGCGCTGCTAAAAAAACGCTTCGTTCGTCAATCTGGCAGAGGAGCCATATTTGTGCAAATCATCAGGAATGCTGGCAGCTCAGATTTCACCAGGGGACGCCAGTGAAAGAAGTTCAGGAAGAAGAGCAGGCGAGCAAGACGGCGAATTAAGAACCAGGTGTACAGGCGTTAAGCTTCGAAAAGTCCATTTAACATAATATACATTATGCGCACCAATGATGTCAGCACAAAGCGTTATTGTCGTCTCAGCACAATTCACACGCGTCGTGTACGCTAAGCCTTCATTTTGCTCAGCACAGGACCGCGATCTTATGTTGGTGACTATGACAGACAAAGAACTTTACCG